>CALCBL010000451.1 GCA_937897495.1 uncultured Burkholderiales bacterium | reverse complement strand
TTCATCACTCCCAGAGAAATCCATCGGCGTGCGCCATTCACACCTTTGCCAATGAAAGGAATGAGAACTGCTACCAAAAGGACCAAAGAAAATATGAACAAGGGCCTTGCATTTTTCTCCCAAGTTTCCAAAGGCACTTGGAAGGCCAAAAGCGCAACACCAAATCCAATTGAAATGGAAATGATGTGCCGCATCAAGAAATGTGTTTGCGAATATTTTGCAAATTTAGGGTTGTCAGGCATGGCAATGCTGGCCGAATACACCATGACCATGCCCCACATCAACAGCGCCACCACCACCCACACCAGGGTCTGATCGATGTTTTGAATCTTGCCTTGGGCTGAACCGCTTCTGGCATAGTCGTAGCTGCCTAAGTTCACAGGCAGAACACCTTCTGCTGCACCTTGAAGACGGCCAGCACCACCCGAGCGACTGAACACCCCACTGCCCCAAGCCAACATGCGAGACCACATCTCGGTCATAGCGAAGCCTCCATGACTTGGCCAGCTGCTTCGGCAATTTCAGCCACTGCTTGGCAGAAAACTTGCGCCCGATGCGGGTAGTCTCGGAACATGTCAAAGCTGGCACATGCTGGCGACAACAAAACAGCATCGCCCGCTTGTGCCATGTTCTTGGCGGCATTCACTGCTTCAGGCAGGGTGCTGGCATCGATCAAGGGCACGCCACACGCTTTAATTTCTTCGCGAATCAGCGGTGCATCACGTCCAATCAAGACAACAGCACGCGCATACCTTGCCACCGGTTCAGCCAAAGGCGAAAAGTCTTGACCTTTTCCCTCGCCGCCCAAAATGACCACCACACGTCGCTCGGCGCCTAAGCCCAGCAAGGCAGCCACTGTTGCGCCTACGTTGGTGCCCTTGCTGTCATCAAAATATTCAACTTCATTCACGATGGCCACAGGCTCCACCCGATGTGGTTCGCCTTTGTATTCGCGCAAACCAAACAACATCGATGCCAAGCTGGCACCTGTGCTGGTGGCCAAGGCCAAAGCAGCCAGGGCATTGACAGCATTGTGGCGACCCCGAATGCGCAGCGCATCGGCTGGCATCAAACGTTGAATGTGAATTTCCTCAACTTCGCCTTTGCGCAAGCGACGCGTCTCATCGGCTTCAAGGGCACGCACCAACCAAGTCATGCCATTGACAGTTTCCAAACCAAAGTCACCGGGGCGTTGAGGCATTTCGGCACCATAGGTGACATGTGCTCGAACTACAGGCTTTTGCAATTTGGCGCGAACAGGTTCAGGCAACATGGCCATCACACGTGCGTCATCGCGGTTCAAAACCATGAGGCTGCTGGCACCGAATATTTTTTCTTTAGCGGCGGCGTAAGCGGCCATGTTGCCGTGCCAATCCAAATGGTCTTGAGTGATGTTCAAAACTGTGGCGGCACTGGGCTCAAAAGGGCCTGCGTTGTCAAGTTGAAAACTGGACAACTCCAACACCCAAACTTCTGGCAACGCTGTGCTCATCGACAAGCGCAAGCTGTCTAGCAAAGTCGGGCCAATGTTGCCTGCCACCTTCACAGTTTTGCCAGCCCGTTCAATCAGCTGACCTGTCAGAGCCGTGACCGTTGTTTTACCGTTGGTTCCTGTAATGGCCAAGACTTGCGGTGCATAGTCTCTTGTTGCCTTTAAATTTTCCAAGGCTTGTACAAACAAACTCAACTCGCCGCCTACCCACAGGCCCATGGCTTGAGCCGCTTCTATCACGGGCAATGTTTCGATGGGCGCAAGTCCTGGGCTGGCAAAGACAGCGCGCACGGAAGTGCCTTCAATCAAATTGGCCGCAAAGGGACCCGACTTGAATTGAACTTCGGGCAATTCACTTTTTAGAACCTGCAAATTGGCGGGAGATTCGCGCGTATCCGCTACAGTAACGTCAGCACCCATCTGCGCGCACCAGCGTGTCATGGCCAACCCAGAGCTTCCCAGCCCTAGGATCAAAATGTGTTGGCCTTGAAGGTATTTCATCTTTATCTCAGCTTCAAAGTCGACAGGCCCACCAAGCACAACAGCATGGTGATGATCCAAAAACGCACAACCACTTGGGTTTCTTTCCAGCCACTCTTTTCAAAATGGTGGTGCAAAGGGGCCATCTTTAAAATTCGACGACCTTCGCCATATTTCTTCTTGGTGTATTTGAAATAGGAAACTTGCGCCATCACTGACAAGGCTTCCACCACAAAAATACCGCCCATGATGGCCAGCACAATTTCTTGCCGAACAATGACGGCAATGGTTCCCAGTGCACCGCCCAAAGCCAGCGCGCCTACATCGCCCATGAACACTTGGGCAGGGTGTGTGTTGAACCACAAGAAAGCCAAACCCGCACCGGCCATGGCAGCGCAGAAGATCAACAATTCACCTGTACCTGGTATGTAGGGCAGGAACAAATATTTGGCGTACACCGAACTGCCAGTCACATAGGCAAACACGCCCAATGCAGAGCCCACCATGACCACCGGCATGATGGCCAAACCATCAAGCCCATCGGTCAAGTTCACCGCATTGCTAGATCCCACAATGACCAAGTAAGTGAGGACCACGAAACCAAACACACCCAAGGGGTAACTCACTTCTTTAAAGAACGGCACCATCAAGCCTGCTTTGGGCGGTAAATTCACATCAAATCCTGAAACGGCCCAATTCATGAACAAGTCCAGCACACGCAGGTTGGAGCTTTCAGAAATACTGAAAACCAAATAGAAGGCTGCCAACAAACCAATCACGGATTGCCAAAAATACTTTTCACGAGAACGCATGCCTTCAGGATCTTTGTTCACCACCTTGCGCCAGTCGTCCACCCAACCAATGGCGCCAAAGCCCAAGGTCACAATGAGCACAATCCAGACAAAGCGATTGGACAAGTCAAACCACAACAAGGTGCTGATGGCAATCGACAACAAGATCAACACACCGCCCATGGTGGGCGTGCCGCTTTTGGCCATGTGTGTCTCCATGCCATACCCCCGAATCGGTTGGCCTATTTTGAGAGCCGTCAATTTACGGATCACTGCAGGGCCTGCAATGAGGCCAATGAGCAATGAAGTCAAAGCGGCCATCACTGCGCGGAAAGTGATGTATTGAAATACACGCAAGAAGCCCCAATCAGGGGATAAGCTTTGCAACCATTGCGCCAAATTAAGCAGCATGGATTGACTCTCTTTCTGAGGTCTGAGCTTGCTCAAACCTGTGTCGCAAGGCATCTACGACGCGCTCCATTTTCATAAACCGCGATCCTTTGACAAGCACACTGTTGTAGGTCGATATCTGAGCCAACACGGCATGTTGCAAGTTGTCCATGTCTGAGAAGTGATGCGCACCTGCAAAGGCTTGACTGCTGTGCACGCACAAATCGCCCAAAGTGAACAAAGCCTCAATGCCCGAAGCTTTGGCGAAGGCACCTACCTCTTGGTGAAACTCAGGGCCTTGTTGACCCACTTCACCCATGTCGCCCAAAACCAATAAACGCGGTGCAGGCAACTCAGCCAAAACATCAATGGCGGCCCGTACAGAGTCGGGGTTGGCGTTGTAGGTGTCGTCGACCAAAGTGAATGTGTGGCTCTCAATTTGCCACTCAGAGGATTTGGAACGTCCTTTGACAGGCTCAAAATTCTCAAGCCCTTTCACAATGGCAACCAGACTCATGCCAGCAGCCAATGCACAGGCTGTAGCGGCCAAGGCATTCAAAATATTGTGTCGACCCGCAATGTTCAAACGACAGGCCAAAGCAGCATGGGCTGTTGTCAATTGAAACGACCAGGCACCATTGACCCAGGCAATGTCGTGCGCCTGAACATCACCTTGTGTGAAGCCAAACGTCAGAACCCGACGAGCGCCTGCCAAATTCTTCCAAAGTTCGGTGTACGTGTCTTGCGCAGGAAACACCGCGATGCCATTGGCAGGCAAGTGTCGAATCACTTCACCATTTTCGAGGGCCACAGCTTCTACCGTTGCCATGAATTCTTGGTGCTCGCGTTGCGCGTTGTTCACCAAACCAATGCTAGGCTGTGAATAACGGGCCAATGTGTCAATTTCACCCGGATGGTTCATGCCCAACTCCACCACCGCACGGCGATGCTCTGGGCGCAAATTGAACAAAGTCAGTGGCACACCAATTTCATTGTTCAAGTTACCTTGTGTCGACAAGGACGGGCATGAAGCATCTGCCTTTAACACTGAAGCAATCATTTGCGTGACGGTGGTTTTCCCATTGCTGCCTGTTACACCAATCAGCTGCAAATCAAATTGACGTCGCCATTGCGTGGCCAAGTCACCCAATGCGGCTCTCGCGTTAGGCACGCAGTAGGCAGGCACTGAAACGTCTTTCAGGTATTGAAGGAGCTCACCTTTGAGCGGGTGTTGCGCTTCAAACAAAACGGCCACAGCGCCCTGCATTTGAGCTTGCGCCAAGAAAGCTGTGCCATCAAATGTTTCACCCTTAAGGGCAATGAACAAATCACCTGCGACCACACTGCGGCTGTCAGTGCGCACAGCTTTGATCACGGTGTGGCTTGCAAGCGCCGTAGCCGAAGTGCCCGAAACAGCGACGGCTTGCGGCAACCATGATTGAAGTTGCGTCAGCGTCATGTTCATGGCTGAGCCCTCATCTGCTTCACCCCATTGGCCCGTTTAACCAATGCTTCATGCGCGTGCAAGCGATCGTCGAAGGGGTGCTTTATCCCTGCAATTTCTTGGGTGTCCTCATGGCCTTTGCCTGCAATCAAAATCACATCATGCTGACCTGCTTGCATGATCGTTTGAAAAATAGCTTTGGCACGGTCAAGTTCTTGAAGTGCTTTGTCGGGTGCTTGCAAACCTTGACGCATGTCCTGCACAATTTGGTCAGGCAATTCACTGCGCGGGTTGTCACTGGTTAGCACCAAATGGTGAGCCACAGATTCAGCCGCCGCAGCCATCAAGGGGCGCTTGCTGGCATCTCGATCACCACCACAACCCAAGACACACCAGAGTTGCGAGCCCAAAGCGTCGGCCAGCGGTTTCAGTGCCAGCAAGGTTTGTGTCACAGCATCGGGGGTGTGCGCATAGTCCACCACCGTCAGAGGCAATTCAAGCCCCTCTACGCCAGCGACTTTTTCCATGCGGCCCGGTACTGCTTTGAGTTGCGCACAAATTTGAACGATTTGTACCAAGTCGTATTTCAAGGCGCGCAAGGCAGCGATCACCCCAAGCATGTTGTCAACGTTGTAATCCCCCATCAATGAAGTTTGGAGGTGAACACTTTCCGAGCCCTCGATCACATCGAAGGCCAAACCCGTTAAGTTCCTTGTCAAATGACGTGCTTGCAATCGAGCCTCTTGTCCTTGGCTAGAGCAAGTCCAAAGGTCCAAGACTTGAGCGCTGGCATCTGTCAAAACTCTCTGAGACAGATCAACTGCCAACTTGGCACCTTGCACATCATCGACGTTGATCACCGCTATCTCAAGTTTGGGCCACGCAAAGAGTGCCTGCTTGGCTTGCCAGTAAGCCGCCATTGAACCGTGGTAGTCCAAATGATCTTGCGTGAAATTGGTCAACATGGCCAATTGAATGTGCGTGCCAGCCAAGCGCTGCTCGGCAAGCCCGATGGAGCTGGCTTCAATGGCACAGTGGGAGATACCTGCAGCTACAAATTTTCTAAATTGCGCTTGCAATAAAACAGGATCTGGCGTGGTCATGCCCGTCGACATTAAATGGGGTGGCTGTCCCACGCCCAGCGTACCCACAATGGCACAACGGGGCGCTAATGCCTCACCCTCAACGCTGAGCTTCATGGCATTGAGTGCCTGAGCCAACCACCAAGTCGCAGACGTTTTGCCATTCGTGCCTGTGACCGCCAACACCTTCAGTGCTTGGCTGGGTTGCTCGTAGTAAGCATCTGCAATCCAGCCTGTATCGGCTTTCAAACCTGTATAGGCCGCCACTTGAGTGGGCACTTTGTTTGCCGCGGCTTGCCAGGCCGATTGCCATTGCGAGCAGTCTTCTGCCTCTACCAAACAAGCTGTAGCACCTTGCTCAAATGCCGATGCGACATAAGCACGACCATCGGTGGCCATGCCTGGCCAAGCAATGAAGCCATCGCCTTTTTGAATGGCGCGACTGTCGGTGCACAAAACGCCAGTGACGTGTTGGCGCAACCATTCTGCGGCTTGAGTTGGGCTGTGCAGGGTTTGCATCAGAACGACTCCTCCACAGCGTTGGCCACAATTTGTGGCTTGACACTCATATCGGGTTGCACACCCATCAAGCGCAAACTTTGCTGTACGGTTTGACTGAAAACGGGCGCGGCCACATCACCGCCGTAATAACGGCCGTTAGAAGGTTCATCAATCATGACGGCCACCACAATGCGTGGTTTTTCAATGGGTGCCATGCCCACAAACACGCCGCGGTATTTTTTGCCAGCGTAGCCCTTGCCCTCTTGCTTGTGAGCCGTGCCAGTTTTGCCGCCCACCGAATAACCCATGGTTTGCGCTTTTTGAGCTGTACCGCCAGGGCCCGCTGCCAAGTTCAGCATGTGGCGAACGGCCAGTGCGTTTTCTGGACTGATCACAGGCACACCCGCTGGAATTTGACCGTTCTTAATCAGCGTGGCTGGCAGCGATTTACCATCACTGGCAAAAATGGTGTAAGCCCGTGCCATTTGAAACAAACTGGTCGAGACACCATAGCCATAACTCATGGTGGCTTGCTCAATAGGACGCCAAGTTTTGGCAGCCCGCAAGCGACCACTGACCACACCTGGAAATGGCAATTGTGGTTTCTGGCCTAAACCCACCGCTGTGAACATTTCCCACATTTCACGGGGCTGCAATTGCATGGCAATTTTCACCGTCCCCACGTTGCTCGATTTTTGAATCACCTCATTGACAGTGAGGGCGCCGTAAGGGTGCGAGTCGGTGATCGTGGAACCCGTGATGTTGATGCTGCCAGGCGCAGTTTGAATGATGGTTTCGGGCTTGATGATGCCTTTTTCCAATGCGACTGCAATGGCAAAAGGCTTCATTGTGGAACCAGGCTCAAAACTGTCGGTGAGTGCGCGATTGCGCAATTGCTCGCCACTCAAATTGACACGCTTGTCGGGTGAGTAGCTAGGGTAGTTGGCCAGCGCCAAGACTTCACCCGTTTGCGCATCTAGCACCACCACACTGCCTGCTTTGGCTTTGTTTTCTAAAACCGCTTCACGCAGTTTTTGGTAGGCAAAGAACTGCACCTTGCTGTCAATGCTCAATTGCAAATCTTCGCCATCGACCGGTGGCGTCATTTGCCCCACATCTTCCACCACACGCCCCAAGCGATCTTTGATGACGCGTCTTGCACCAGGTTTGCCAGAGAGTTGATCTTGGAAAATCAACTCAATGCCTTCTTGACCTTTGTCCTCGACATTGGTGAATCCGACAATGTGCGCCGCCGATTCACCCTCAGGATAAAGACGTTTGTATTCTTTGATGGTGTAGATGCCCTTGATGTTCAAAGCCAAAACTTGCTTCACCACAGGCTCGTCCATTTGACGACGAAGCCACACAAAAGTTTTGTCTTCGTTCTCTAATTTCTTCGCCAACTCTGTGGGCGACATTTCAAGCAACTTGCTCAACTGACGCAAACCTTCTGGCGATCTGTCAATCTCTTCTGGATTGGCCCACACACTGGGTGCAGGCACACTGGAAGCCAAGATCAAACCATTGCGGTCCAAAATGCGGCCGCGATTGGCAGGCAAGGTCAGGGTTCTGGCAAAGCGTACTTCGCCTTGGCGTTTGTAAAAGGCGTTTTCAAAGACCTGAACATACGAAGCTCGAACAGCCAAGCCCACAAAGGCCAAGGCCATGGCAGCCACAATGAGTTTGCTGCGCCAAACTGGCGTTTTGCTGGCCAACAAAGGGCTAGAGGACAGCTGAACACTGCGGCTCATGGCTTGGCCTCGTTTGATTTTTCAGGCTTTTGAGCGGCCAGCTTTTGTGAGCTTGTTTGCAAATCAGTCGGCTGTTTCACATACTGGGTAATGCCCGGTGTGACCAAACGCATTTGCAATTGTTGCTTGGCAATTTGCTCAATGCGCAGTGGCGATGCTTGCGAACGACGCTCCACTTGCAAACGCTCGTGCTCTAACTCAAGACGCGTCGCCTCTTTCATGGCGGCTTCCAAAATCATGAACGAGCGACGTGCTTCGTAATGACTGTGGACCAAAAACATGGCCGACAAAATGATGGCGATGACCAAGAACAAATTCATGCGCGTCATGCCATCACCGCCGTTCTTTCAGCCACGCGCATGATGGCGCTGCGTGAACGCGGATTGCCAGCCACCTCGGCATCACTGGGCCGAATTCGCTCCAAAGACTTCAGCTTCATGGGCTGCGGCACTGCGAAAGGCGCGCGGCGGTCATAGACCTCTTTGGAATGCTTCGCAATGAATTGCTTCACGATGCGATCTTCCAACGAGTGAAAACTGATGACCACCAAACGGCCCCCAGGCTGCAACACTTCAAGGCTGGCTTCTAACGCTTGTTCAAGCTCCTCAAGCTCGGCGTTGATGAAAATCCGAAGAGCCTGAAATGTCCGCGTTGCAGGGTCCTTGCCCGGCTCGCGGGTTTTGACCGTACTAGCCACGATCCCGGCCAAATCGGCGGTGGATGAAATTGGGCCCCGCTCTTGTCGGCGAGCCACAATCGCCTTTGCAATCGGAAAAGCAAACCGTTCTTCGCCATAGTCACGTACCACCTCCGTGATCTGATCCACACTGGCAGAGGCCAGCCACTCGGCCACACTCTGACCGCGCGTGGTGTCCATGCGCATGTCCAAGGGGCCATCGAAACGAAAAGAAAAACCCCTCTCGGGGTTGTCAATTTGGGGGGAGCTGATTCCCAGGTCCATCAACACACCTGCAATGCTGCCAGCGGGCAATTCGCCCAGATGCCTGAAGCCTTCGTGCCGAATTGAAAAACGCGCATCCTTGATTTGCGCCGCCTCTGCGATGGCCTCGACATCTTTGTCAAATGCAATGAGTTGCGCACCCTCTGGCAAGCGCGACAAAATCAAACGTGAATGACCGCCTCGACCAAAGGTGGCATCGACATAGATATTTTTTTGGGCGCCTTCGCATGCACTGCCTAACAATGCATCGACTGCTTCAGTGAGCAAGACGGTGGTGTGTTGCCAATGGGTCGTCACACAGGCCTCAGAACGAAAAGTCCTTGAAGACATCGGGCATGTCGCCCTGCATGGCTTTGGCTTCTTGTGTGTCGTAGGCGGTTTTGTCCCACAACTCAAAGTGGTTGCCCATGCCCAGCAAGATGGTGTCTTTGGCAATGCCCGCTGCTGCGCGCAACTCAGGCGAGATCAAGACGCGGCCCGTGCCGTCCATGTCCACGTCCATGGCATTGCCCAAGAAAATTCGCTTCCACCACTGAGCTTCCATGGGCAACTGTGCAATGCGCTCACGGAAACGCTCCCACTCTGTGCGGGGGAACATCATTAAGCAGCCATGGGGGTGTTTGGTGATGGTGAGTTGGCCACTCGCAGTGGCACTCAAATCCTCGCGGTGACGCGTAGGCACCGACAGGCGGCCTTTGGCGTCCAAACTCAACGAAGATGCACCTTGAAACACTTGATTCTCAATTCCTGATGACGAAATAAGCAATTTGGGAGCTTTTCCCACTTAATTGCACTTTTTTGCACTGTATCAGGTATTCACGCACCCACAAGGGGGTTTTTAAGTTTTTTTCAATGAAATCAAGGGCTTAGGGGATACTTTGCAAGAGAATCTGGTTGGAAAAATCCTTGAAAATTAGGCACTTAGAACTTGGTCTGCAAGTAACTTCTGAGGCATTTGATGAATCAAAAAATAATTCAAAATTTTTCAAAAAATTTAAACAACGAAGCAATTGTTGTTTGAATGCGAAAAAAAGGCTCCTGATGGAGCCTTTTCTGAGTCGTCAGAGACCTCAATTCAATCCCCAAACATTTTTTGTTTGAGTTCGCGTCGCTGCTGCGCTTCCAATGACAAATTGGCAGTTGGACGCGCCAACAAACGGCCCACACCAATGGGTTCACCCGTTTCGTCGCAATAACCATAATCGCCTGAATCAATGCGCTGAATGGATTGCTCAATTTTCTTGAGCAACTTGCGCTCACGGTCACGCGTGCGAAGTTCAAGAGCGTGCTCTTCTTCAATGGTGGCGCGGTCTGCGGGGTCGGGCACCACCACAGTGTCTTCGCGCAAATGCTCGGTGGTTTCACCCGCATTGGCCAAGATACCTTGTTTGAGGATCACCAATTTGATTCTGAAATATGCCATTTGGGCATCGTTCATGTAGTCCTTGTCGGACATGGCCATGATTTCAGCATCGCTCAGTTGATCGGGTTTTTTGGTTTTCCAATTGTTGGCCAACTTGGCATCTTTTTTAACGGCCACGAAGGGCGGGGGTGTCAGAGCTTGTGTGGGCATGTTTTGTAAGTAACTGGCTTTTGCAGCCGTAGAAGCCACCGATTGAGCCATCGATGGCACAGTAATTTGAGCGAGACGGGCAGACGGTCGCACAGCACGCGCGGGCACGTCACCAGAAACCACAGGCGCCACCACCACCGAGGGTGCAACTGGGGCTGATTTTTCGGCTTTGGCCACCTTGGCTGGCTTTTCAGCTTTGGCAGGCTTGGCGACTTTCTCCGCCTTCACAGGTGCTGCTGGTTTTGCAATCGATTTAACGGGTGTTTTAGGGCTTGGCTTGGCTGCGAGTTTGGCCGTGGCTTTTGGGGCTGCTTTGGGGGCTGCTTTTGCTGCCACTTTGACCGCAACTTTGGCTGCAACTTT
>CALCBL010000450.1 GCA_937897495.1 uncultured Burkholderiales bacterium | reverse complement strand
CTGCCTTTGGCTTGTATGTTACTTGGGCTCACGCCGGTCTGGGGCCAAGTTGCGAGTCCCGCCAAAGGGCCTTCAGCGCTCAGTCAGCCTGCCGCCGTCCCTGGCGTCATTCTTCGGAACAGCATTCACCTAGAAGAAAAAATTTCTGAAGTCGAGCGCAAGCAATCGCCCTTGTTTATTTCGGGCCAGCGCATTGATGCCCGGCCCGACCTGGACATGGTCATCGAAGGCGATGCTTTGCTGCGCAAGCAAGGCCTGACTGTGAAGGCCCAACGCATTGAATACGATCAGTCTCAAGACACCTTGAAAGCCACCGGTGGTGTCAAAATCAATCGAGAAGGCAATACATTTCAAGGCAGCTCCTTGATCTTGCAGGCGGACGCCTTTCAAGGCAAATTTTCGCAAGCTGACTACACCTTGCTCAAAGGTGGCGGCCATGGCAAGGCTTCTGAAATTGAGTTCATCGATCAGCAGCGCGCCATCATTCGCAATGCAACCTACACCACCTGCGCGCGCTTGCCAGGCCCTAGCTGGCTGCCTGAATGGGTGCTCAAAGCGGCCAGCCTTCAAGTGAATGAAGAAAACGACACCATTCAAGCCAAGGACTTGCAACTTCGCTTCAAAGATGTGCCGATCTTGGCTGCGCCCTCACTCACTTTTCCGCTCAACAGCACCAGACAGTCGGGCTTGCTGTCGCCACTGGTTGGCATTGATACCGTCAGCGGTATTGAGATTTCTTCACCTTATTATTGGAACATTGCGCCCAATCGCGATGCCACACTGACAACGACTTTCATGAGCAAGCGCGGCGTCGCTTTTGATTCTGAATTTCGCTACCTAGAGCTTGACAGCCAAGGTCAGACACGTTTCAACCTGATGCCCAACGACACCCTGCGCCAACAATCGCGCTGGGGTCTTTCGACTCAGCATACCGGCGGCATTGAAACCGGTAGCAGCACCTTAGGCCGCTTAGGTTTGAATGTGAATTTGAACCGCGTCAGCGACGACAACTACTGGCGGGATTTCCCCCGAGCCGGCTTGTCGCTGTCACAACGTCTGCTGCCTGCCTCTGGTAGCCTGCATTGGGCGCAAGGTGATCTCTCCATGATGACCCAGGTTTTGAAATTTCAGACTTTGCAAGACATCAGTTCACCCATCACGCCGCCTTACGATCGCTCACCTCAAATAGTGGCACGTTACAACAGATGGGATCTCAACGGTTTTGATGTGGGCGTCATGGCCGACACCACCCGCTTTGAGGCGGACTACAGCCGAATACCCGGTGGCACGAGTTCTATTTTGCGCAATGGTCAGCGCAGCTTTGCAGCCGCCCAAATCAGCCGGCCGTGGCTCAAACCTTGGGGCTTTGTGATTCCAAAAATACAGCTTCACGCCACACGCTACCAGTTGGACTCAGCGCTTGCTAACGGTCAATTGGAAGCCAACCGCTTGCTGCCGACTTTCAGCTTGGACACGGGCCTTGTCTATGAGCGAGACGCTTCAATCTTGGGTCGAGGCTTAAGACAAACTCTGGAGCCTCGGGCCTTTTTTGTCAGAACACCTTACAAAGATCAAAGCCAACTGCCCAGTTACGACAGTGGCGCAACAGACTTCAACCTCACCACGGTCTACTCCGAAAATCCGTATGTGGGTCAAGACCGCCTTGCAGACAACAACTTGGTGACTTTGGGCGTGAACAGCCGATTTTTTGACAGCAACACGGGCGCAGAGCTGGCGCGCTTTGGTTTTGCTCAGCGGTATCGCTTCTCGGATCAACTGGTCAGGTTGCCAGGCGAGTTGCCTGTGTCCTCTGGCTACAGTGATATTTTGCTGGGTGCGGGTGTCCGTTGGGACAACCGCTGGACCTTCGACTCAAGCTTGCAATTTGATGCACAAACCCACCGCACAACACGCACCACGCTAAGCACTCGCTTTAATCCGACACCCTACCGTGTTTTCAATACAGCCTACCGCTTGGCGCGCGATCAAAGCGAGCAAATTGACGTGGGCTGGCAATGGCCTTTGCGTGACTTTTCTTTTGCCAAGCATGACGAGGCTTCTGGCAACCAGCAGGTGCTGGCTCCTGGCCAAGGCTTGGGCGCCGATCGCTGGTACAGCGTTGGACGCATGAACTTCAGCTTGAAGGATCGCAAAATGGTCGACACCTTGCTAGGTTTTGAATACGACTCAGGTTGCTGGCTGGGTCGCGTAGTTTATGAGCGCCTTCAAAGCACAACAAGCACCTCACGCAGTCGGATTCTTTTTCAACTTGAATTTGTGGGATTGGCCCGTGTTGGCTCTAGTCCTTTGAAAACATTGCGCGACAATATCCCTCGTTACCAATACCTCCGCGAAGATTTAGCGCCCACTACCAGATTCACGACATATGACTAAAATTTTGACATTGAGCATAGGCATGATCGCAAGCTTTGCGGGGGCGCTCATTGGGCCGAGCCTGGCGCAAGCCCAGAGCAATTTGAAATCACGGTCCGTTGACTACATTGTTGCCGTTGTGAATTCAGAGCCCATCACCAACAACGAAGTTCAAAATCTAAAGCTGCGTTTAGAAAAGCAATTACAGCCAGGCACCGCAGCACCCAGTGCACAAGTTTTGACGCAGCAGGCCCTTGATCAATTGATCAATGAGAAAGCCCAATTGCAGCAAGCTCGCGACAATGGCATTCGCATTGATGACACCGAAGTCGATCAAACAGAACTCAACATTGCACGTCAAAATCAAGTCTCCAAAGAAGAGCTTTACAAACGAATTGTTTCGGAGGGCTTAAGCGTCTCTGCATTTCGCGAGCAATTGCGAAACCAATTGATGATCAGCCGTTTGCGTGAACGGGACGTTGACAACAGAGCCCGTATTTCCGACACCGATATCGCGCAGTACCTTCAAAGTCAGCAAGCAGGCAAGCCCGTGGCCAGCAGTCCAGTGGACATCAACCTGGCCATGATTTTGATTGCCGTGCCAGAGAATAGTTCTGAACAAGAGGCCGCTGAGTTAAAAATCAAAGCACAACAAATTGTGCAACGCGCCAAAAGCGGCGAGAACTTTGCGGCATTGGCAAAAGCCTTCTCCCAAGCCCCTGACAAAGGCGCCAATGGTGGCGAAATGGGTCTGCGCACCGCTGACCGCTACCCCACTCTGTTTATTGACAGTACGCAAAATCTCAACAAAGGCGAGGTCTCAGACCCTGTTCGCTCGGGCGCTGGTTTTCATATCTTGAAGGTGCTGGACAAAAAGCAAAGTGAGATGAGCAGCACTTTGATTTCACAAACGCGTGCTCGCCACATTTTGCTGCGTACTGGCAGCGAATTGTCCGAAGCCGCCGCGCGCAATCGCTTAGTCACTTACAAGCAACGGGTGCAAACTGGAACAGATTTTGCCGATTTGGCTCGGCAGTTCTCGCAAGACGGCAGCGCTTCATCAGGTGGCGATTTAGGTTGGGCAAGCCCCGGGCAGTTTGTCCCAGAGTTTGAAGAGGTCATGGCGCGCCTGCAGCCTGGGCAAATTTCTGACCCCTTGATTTCTCGATTTGGCGCGCACCTCATTCAGGTCATGGAGCGTCGCGAGGTGTCATTGTCGGTTCGTGAACAACGTGAAATGGTTCGCACACAATTGCGCGAAAAGAAAATCGAAGAACTTTATGCCGCTTGGGTTGAAGAATTACGCGGTCGCGCTTATGTTGAATTGCGCGACCCTCCCCAATGAAGCACATTCCACGCAAACGTTTCGGCCAACACTTTTTATCTGACGGCGGCATCATTGATGACATCGTGAATGCCATACATCCTCAAGCTGGGCAAGCCATGGTTGAAATTGGCCCTGGCTTGGCGGCACTCACACAACCCTTGGTTGAGCGCTTAGGGCATCTGACTGTCATTGAGTTAGACCGCGACCTGGCTTTGCGTCTTCGCCTGCACAAACAACTCACCGTGGTGGAGTCGGATGTCTTGCGCGTTGACTTCACGGCACTGGCAGCAGGTCAAAAACTGAGGGTGGTTGGCAACTTGCCTTACAACATTTCTACGCCTATTTTGTTTCACTTGCTAGCGCATGTCAGCGCCATTGAAGATCAACACTTCATGCTGCAAAAGGAAGTGGTTGACCGCATGGTGGCCTCTCCTGCAACCTCAGACTATGGCCGTTTGTCTGTCATGTTGCAGTGGCGTTATGAAATGGCCAATGTGCTGTTCGTGCCACCAGAAAGCTTTGATCCACCGCCACGCGTTGACAGCGCAGTTGTGCGCATGGTGCCGCGCAGTGCGCCTGCTAACATCGATGTGAAGCTTTTGGAAAAGATGGTTCAAGTGGCCTTCAGCCAACGACGCAAACTGCTAAGGCACACGCTGGGAGCTTGGTTAACTGAGCGAAATTTTGCGGGCCCTTTTGATGTGCAACGCCGTGCAGAAGAAGTTCCAGTTGAGGAATACCTTCAGTTGGCAATGGCCTTGAATTCTTGAAGTTCAATGAAAAAAGCGCATCGGCGTTTCGGCCTTTGCGCTTTTTTAACTCAGCGGCAGATTGAGGTTTGCTGCTATCAGTTTTAGATCAACGTGTGCGAGGTTTTTAAGCAGCTGCAAGCCAATAGCCTGCATTGAAGGGGCTGCTCATGCGAAGCGCCAGAGGTGAAACATCGACCAGCTTGTCGGTTGGCATTTTTTCGCCTTCTTCAACCAGCATTTCAACACCATCGGCATCCAACTCGGGAGCAGCATCCGCCAGTTTCTCGGAACCCGCAGTAGCAGCGCGGGCAACAGAGAAAGAATAGAAGCAGCGGAATGGCACTTTGCGGTCACCCCAATAATCGGCCGTGTCGCGGAAAATATCGAGCAACTGTTCGCGGGCTTCTTTGTCAAACTTTAAATTGGCAGGAATGTGCTCCAAGACCACGATAAAGCCAGGCTGAGGGCCAGACTTGTGCAGCGGGTCGGTCATGCTGTCATACAAGGCATCAAAATTCTTGCCAAAGTGCGAAGGCAAGGTGAACTGTGCTGCGATCAAATCGAGCACATCTTGTTTGCTTTGTGCTTTCGACAAATTGGCATACAAAAAGTGTTGTCCCAAACCATCTGCCGCTTCTTGCAGGTCGCTGACGCGAAATGCACGAATCGACTGGACGATGTTTGCCCGCACACCCTTCAAAGGTGTTTCTTGGTCCTGTCGAATTGGCTTGTCCATCGCCGTTCTCACTCTCTAATTTTTAAAACCAGCCTTTTGGGCTTTTGATTGACATATACCGAGTGCTCGCTTGCAAGCACTCATCTTTAGAATCACTTCAAACAGTGGCCAAACAGTAGCAAAGACCGCTTTCACGGCACGTTCACAATTTCCCTAAAACTGCTGTAGTGGTCTTGCGTGTAAAAACAATGTTTTGGCACGCGAGGTTCTTCCCCTCCACACACAATTCGACGGGCGCCACGGCTCTTTTCACCTGGAGTTTTGACGGTGTATTCGCGGTAAAAACCACGCTTTGCTTGAGGCAAGAGCCGCTCTCGATTGCCAAAAACAACACCATCTTTTTCGTACCGAAACGGCCCACCCTGACGGATGAGTAGATAGGTTTCTTGGCCTTCTTTGGGCAAGTCCTGTAAAGCAATGGGGGCAACAACAACTGATTCGGCCACCGATTTGGCATGCACCAAAATTGTGCAAGGCGCAAACAAGAGACCCAAACAGACGGCTAGCGCAGCAAAATCAAGCGTTTTAGAGCGCATTTCATTCCTGTGACACGATGCCGCACACCCACTTTAAACCTTCAAAACTCACGGGTAAACCCGGAAATTCGAAGCCGCTAGTGTGCCGCAATGCTCTAAAAAATGCAAGTACTTTCCCCAATAAAAGGGAATTACCCGAAGAGCGCTATCGAACGGCGTTAGCGTCCGCTACCGTCAGGGCTGTCATATTCACGATTCGGCGCACAGTGGCGCTGGGCGTCAGGATGTGAACCGGTTTGGCTGCGCCCAAAAGAACGGGGCCGACGGCAATATTGCCACCCGCCGCTGTTTTCAAGAGGTTGTAGGAAATATTGGCCGCATCAATATTGGGGCAGACCAAGAGGTTGGCATCGCCATGCAAAGTGCCATTGGGCATTTGTAGGGCGCGTGCTTCACCATCCAAGGCAATGTCACCATGCATTTCGCCATCCACTTCCAACCATGGTGCGTTTTTCTGCAACAAGGCCAAGGTGTCACGCATTTTCACAGCGCTCGGCTCGTTGGAGGTGCCAAAGTTCGAGTGCGACAACAGGGCCGCCTTAGGGTGAATGCCAAAGCGCTTCATTTCGTGGGCGGCCATGACCGTGATTTCTGCCAACTGCTCTGCCGTCGGGTCGTAATTGACATGCGTGTCGACCAAAAAAACTTGGCGGTTGGGTAGCAGCAAACCGTTCATGCAAGCAAAGGTATTGACGCCAGGGCGCTTGCCGATCACTTGTTCCACGTAGGGCAAGTGGGTGGCATTGGTGCCCCAAGTGCCACAAATGAGGCCATCGACATCGCCCTTGTGCAACAGCATCGTTCCAATCAAGGACAAACGGCGACGCATTTCTATCTTGGCCATTTGAACCGTGATGCCCTTGCGCTCTTGCATGCGATGGTAGGTTTGCCAAAAGTCACGGTAGCGGTGGTCGTCCTCTACATTGACAACCTCATAATCGAGGCCTGCTTTCAATCGCAGACCAAATTTTTCAATTCTTTCAGCAATGACC
>CALCBL010000449.1 GCA_937897495.1 uncultured Burkholderiales bacterium | reverse complement strand
AGGAAGCACCAAAGCCCTAGCCCCCACAAGCGCCCGCATCACTCAGTCTTGAGAACAACTACATCGCCAGCATCAGGGCCACATTGAACAGCAACAAACGTTATCCAACTGGCAGAGAGGCCAGTTTGCAAAGACCATCCGGCAAAGTGAAGCTTTGGTTTGTCTTAAATCGAAACGGTTTGCTGCAAGAAGCAGGCATTGATGAGTCGAGTAACTCGATCATTTTAGACAACGCCGCATTGGCAACGGTTAGAAGAACCTCCTATTTGGCTTGGCCAGAGGGAAGTTGGCCAACTCAAAGTCAGCACAAATTCACAGTCACCTTAGATTTTTTCCCTCTCAATTAATTTTCAATCAGGAGTTTTTTTTATGCAAAAGTTCAAGCCCACCCCACTTGCCTTGCTCATCAGCTTGGCATTTGCATCCCCCATCGTCATGGCCCAACAGTCTACAGATGTGGGCAAAATTAATGTCGAGGGCCTTGCAGGTGCAACCGATTCTGGCTTAATTGCCCAAGAAGAATCTGCCAAGGCACGCAGTGCAGTCAATCGTGCCTATTTGGACAAATTGAATCCGTCTGCCAATTCATTTCAAATCATTGACTTACTTCCTGGCGTCAACACTTTTAGATCAGATGCGACGGGTTTGTTTGGTGGTGGCATTCGAGTGCGCGGCTTTGCTGGCGATCAAATGGGCTTGACCATCAATGGTGCTCCCGTGAATGACTCAGGTAACTTTGCTGTCTACCCCCATGAATACACAGACTCTGAAAACCTTTGCGAAGTATTTGTGACACAAGGATCAGCCGATACAGAAGCGCCCCATGTAGGCGCATCAGGCGGCAATCTGGGTATGGTGACATGCGCTCCGAAGGACAAGTTTTCTATGCGCGCAGGATTGTCTGTCGGACAATTGAAATACCAGCGTGCTTTTGTGCGTGTCGATACATGCAAGTTTGGTCCCAGTAACGCAAAAGCATTTGTGTCTTACTCTAAAACCTCTGCCAATAAATTCAAAGGACCCGGTGGCGCTGACCGCGAACACATTGATTTGGCTGCAGAAGTTAGACCCAATGCAGATGTATTTTTGAGCGCCAGTTTGTTG
>CALCBL010000448.1 GCA_937897495.1 uncultured Burkholderiales bacterium | reverse complement strand
GTGAAGCTGGCCTTGCGGTATTTGATGGCATCTTCTGGTTTTGCAAATTGCGCTGCCGCTGGGAGTGCCAGCAAAAGAGACAACAAACCTGAAACGAAAGCGAAATGTTTTTTCATGCATATTCCTAATGACGTTGAACTAATTTATAGTTTCTCATGATTTTAAAACCCCTGCTGAATGCGCCTTTCGCATTGAAAGGCATTGCATGATTCAAGTTCGCATTTGGGATTGGCCAACTCGCATCTTCCATTGGACACTGGCCATATTGATCGTGGCTTTGGTCATTACAGGCAATGTGGGTGGCAACGCCATGGTTTGGCATTTCCGATGCGGTTATGCGGTGCTTAGCTTGCTCATTTTTAGATTCATCTGGGGTTTTTGCGGTGGCCACTGGTCGCGCTGGCGCCAATTGGCATGCGCGCCTGATTTAATTTGGCAGTATTTCAAAAGTTCATTGCCCCAAACCCCGTTTTTAGGTCACAACCCCTTGGGCTCTCTGGCCGTCATCGCCATGTTGGCTTTGTTAACTCTGCAAGTGAGCACTGGCCTCTTCAGCGATGACGAGATTTCTAATGCGGGTCCCTTGGTCAGCCTTGTTTCAGGTAGCAGCGTCAGTCTGGCCACTTCCTGGCACAAAGGTTTTGGCAAAACCTTCATACTTTTGTTGGTGGCAGTCCATCTTTTAGCCATCCTTTGGTATTTGGTCAAGAAGAAACAGAACCTGACCCTCGCCATGTTGAAGGGCGATAAAACCAGCGCAACGCCAGCACAGTCATCCAAAGATGGGCCTGCCAATTGGTTGTTGGCTGTTCTGTGCATCTTGGTCAGTGCCGGCTTGGTGTATGCCCTGATTAATCTGGGTGCTACGGCCGTCTAAGCGCCTCTATTTCGCGCTAAACTTCATTTGACCATCACGCGCAAAATCAACTCGCTTGTCTGCACCTTCACAACCCACGATCTCTCTGTTCGAAGCATCTTCTGCCGAAGACATGTTGGCCGTGCGCGAGATTTTTCTAGAGTACGCTCGCTCGCTCAGTGTCGATCTTTGCTTTCAAGACTTTGAATCGGAGTTGGCTCAGTTGCCGGGTGAATATGCGCCACCCCGTGGTGCTCTTTTGTTGGCCAAGGTCAACCAAGAAATTGCGGGCTGCTGTGCACTGCGCCCCTTAGATTCAGCCGATTCGCCCAATGCCGCAGAAATGAAACGCTTGTATGTCAGGCCTGCCTTTCGCCGTCTTGGCTTAGGACGTCAATTGGCTGAAAGTATTTTGGATGCGGCTCGCCAATGCGACTACAGCTGCGTCTTGTTAGACACGCTAGATGAGATGGAAACAGCAAGGGCGCTTTACGAAGACTTAGGCTTCGAAGAGGTTGCGCCCTACTATCACAACCCCTTGGCTGGTGCGCACTATCTCCGCGTCATGCTTTGAAGTGCGCCCAGCGAGGTTTGAGTGCGTTTAAGCTTTGGCTTGTGACAACATGGTGTCGGCGTCACTGACTTCAAATTTGCCAGGGCCTTCAATGTTCAAAGTCGCCACCTTGCCGTCTTTGACAAGCATTGAGTAGCGGTTGCTGCGCAGGCCCATACCACGTGCTGTGAGATCCAAAGTCAGGCCAGTGCCTTTTGTGAAGTCAGCACTGCCGTCACCCATCATGCGAACTTTGCCCGTGCTGTGCAGCTCGCGGCCCCATGCGCCCATCACAAACGCATCGTTCACGCTGACACACCAAATTTCATCTACGCCTGCGGCTTTCAAGGCATCGAATTGCGCCACATAACCCGGCACGTGTTTGGCTGAGCAGGTGGGCGTGAAAGCGCCTGGCAAAGCAAACAAGGCGATGGTTTTGCCAGCTGAGGCCTTGGCAACATCAACAGGGTTGGGGCCAATGCTGCAGCCATTGCCTTCTACTTCGACGAACTCAGTCAATGTGACTGCGGGGATGGTGTCTCCAACTTTGATCATGGTGATTCCTTTAAAAATGGTACTGAAAAGCGACTGGAAAGGGATGCATTTGATTAACACACCGACGAAAAAAAACGACCCACTATTGTGAGTCGTTTTTGCAAAGCTTGCTGATGTGAGCTGATAAAGCTTAAATCGCAATAGCCTTTTCAACCAAGCGGGTGGCAACCCAGTTCTTGGTTTTGGAAATTGGCTTGCTCTCGGTGATTTCAATCACGTCGCCCATGCCATATTGTCCTGTTTCGTCATGTGCGTGGTACTTGCTTGATTTGGCAACAATCTTGCCGTACAAAGCATGCTTCACGCGACGCTCTACCAAAACCGTTACGGTTTTGGCACGCT
>CALCBL010000447.1 GCA_937897495.1 uncultured Burkholderiales bacterium | reverse complement strand
TAACAGCCGGTTTAGCGGCAGTTTTAAGCACTGGCTTCGCGGAGGGCTTGGGCAGCGGTTTGGCTGCAATTTTGGAGCTGGCTTTGTTGGCTGCTGGCTTGACAGCTTTGACCGGCACTTTAGAGGGTGTTTTTGCAGGTGCTTTAGTGGGTACTTTAGCGGCGATTATTTTTTTGGATGCGGGCACTGAACTGACTTTCTTGACCGGTGCGGCAGCTTTGGCAACAGGTTTTGCAACTGTTTTAGCAACTGCTTTCACCACTGCTTTGACAGTGGGCTTGGCAGGCTTTTTTGCAGGTGCTTTCACGGGTGCTTTGGCTTTGGCTTTGACCGGACTTGTTTTGGCCGTTGCTTTCAGGGCAGGTTTTGCCACTGGTTTGCCTGCCGATTTAACGACGGGCTTGGCAACGGGTTTGGCAACTTTGACTGCGCCAGACTTGGCTTGTGCTTTAACGGGCTTCTTCGGTTTTTGAGCGGGCATGATGGACCTCAATACTTCAAACTGACTTGGAAACAAACGCTGCGCCACAAACTTCTGGCGCGAGAGGAAATGCAAACAAACACCTGAGGGCAGGTGGCTTCATTTGCAAGGGCAATTGGGCAAGATGGATGGGCGAACATTTGGAATGCAGTCCTTGCGGTGATGTGGCCGTTCCCATGGAGGGAGGTGCGCTGAGGCGGTGGCCGGGTCCGGAGGTGCTGCTGTCGCTCTTGCCTGAAAAGTGGATTATACCCAAACAAGGGTGAAAAGTCTAAATAATTTCAGTGCTCATGAGGGTTCGTCTGCGTTGATGCAGATCGCGCCATTTTTGAAAGGCTTCGGGACTTTGAATACTTTCAGCCTCTTTGAGCGCTTGCGTTTCAAGCCCTTTCAGGCGGTCAATCAGCATCAGGTTGAGCAGCAGTCTGAGCTCTTTGCGGGCTTCTCCAGGCTCCCCTTCCGTGCTGACTTCGGGTGAATTGGGCTTGTGCGAGGCCATCAATTTTTCAGCCAAAGTCGCGAACGCAAGTTGACTGAGTTCCAACTGCAAGGCGCCCCAAGCCAAAGGGCCATGGTCATGAAATTGGCTTTCAATCCAACGCATAAGCTCACCATGTTGTTCGGGCAAATCGCACAACAAGCCATGGTCTTCGGCAGACAAGCCGTCCCATAAGGCCATGTTGGTGAGAAGAAGCCTGACAGCATGGTCAGATCGGTTTGCAGGTTGAACCCGCGGCCCAAGTGAATCCATTTGCAGGGCACCCAACCCGCCCACCAAGCGCCATTTGCCTTGAGGATCTTGCTGCCATGTTTTGCCATCGGGTCTGGTCCGCGCTTTTTTCGGTTCTGCAAGTAGGACAGGGGCAGAAGAAACTGTGTTGAGCGGATTGCTGCGAGCCGATGCGACATCGGCTTGTTGGAGCCATAGACCGGCCAACTCCGAAGCTTCAAGCTGAATCAACTGGGCTAATTCTGAGAGCAACTGGCGTTTCAAGGCGCCGTCGGGGAGGGCGCGCCAAAGTGGGCTGGCATTGCTTGAAAGATGCGCCCTGCCTTCTGCCGATTGCAAATCGCAAGCCTCTGAGGCGACTTCGATTAAAAACTTTGACAGTGGCGTGGCCATAGCCACACACGCAGAAAAAGCCTCAGAGCCTTTTTCACGAATGAAACTGTCGGGGTCGTGCTCTTCGGGCAAGAACAAGAATTTAATATTTCTAACGTCTGTTGCATAAATCAGAGCGCCATCAAGGGCTTTGCGAGCAGCTCGGCGACCTGCGGCATCACCGTCAAAACTGAACACTACTGAATCTGTAAATCTAAAAAGCTTTTGAACGTGGTCTGGCGTGCAGGCTGTTCCTAAAGTAGCGACCGCATTGGGAAAGCCCCATTGGGCCAAGGCCACCACATCCATG
The DNA here is from genome assembly GCA_937897495.1 of uncultured Burkholderiales bacterium. Taxonomy (GTDB): domain Bacteria; phylum Pseudomonadota; class Gammaproteobacteria; order Burkholderiales; family Burkholderiaceae_C; genus Limnohabitans_A. The sequence continues at coordinate 643 of CALCBL010000447.1, read as the reverse complement.
TAGCCCTCAGTGACCAAGACATAGCCTGCATCGTGAATGCTGTCGCGCGCCTCAAACAGGCCATACAGCTCGCGACCTTTGTGAAACACCGGCGTTTCGGGTGAATTCAAATATTTGGGTGTGCCATCACCCATGACGCGTCCGCCAAAACCGATGCACTCACCTTTGATGTTTCGAATCGGAAACATGACGCGGTCTCTGAATCGATCGTATCGCTTGTCATCTTCCTCATTCACGATGACCAAGCCGCTCTCGGCCAAAAGTGGATCGTCGTATTCAGGAAACACACTTGCCAAGCTGCGCCAACCTTCAGGTGAGTAACCCAAACCAAATCGTTTTGCAATTTGCCCAGATAAGCCGCGTCCTTTCAAGTAAGCCACAGCCTTCGGTGCATTTTTCAAATGTTGCTGATAAGCGCTGGCCGCTTTTTCCAACATATCGCTCAAGGTGGCTTGTTTTTGTTTTTGAGCGGCGGCGATGGCCCTGTCCTGCGGTGAAATGTCCTCTTCAGGGACAACCATGCCAGTTTGTTGAGCCAAATCTTTCACCGCTTCTATGAAGCTCATGCCCGCATGGTCCATGAGAAAGCCAATGGCATTGCCATTTTTTCCACAGCCGAAGCAATGAAAAAATTGTTTGGTGG
>CALCBL010000446.1 GCA_937897495.1 uncultured Burkholderiales bacterium | reverse complement strand
TCTGTCTTTGCCGCCGGAGAAAAGTAGAGCAGGGCGCTCGAAGGCGGCTGCCACTTCGCGCAGGATGAAGATGGTTTCTTCTTCCAAGGCGTCAAGGTGTGCGTTGCTTAGGTGATGGAGCAGTTCGGGTTCAGTGCGTGCGTTCATGATTGTCTTTAATTCTTTGCGTGCAAGCCGCACTCTTTGGCTGCTTCGTCTTCCCACCACCAGCGGCCTGCGCGAAACTCTTCGCCTAAGCTGATGGCGCGCGTGCATGGCGCACAGCCAATGCTTGGGAAAAACTGTTCGTGCAAAGTGTTGTAGTCCACCTTGTGCAGTGCGATGTAGTGCCACACATCACCCCATGTCCAATTGGCCAAGGGATTGAGTTTGATTTGACCTTTGGTGGCTTCGTCGGCTCGGTCTATCAACGGTACTTCAGCACGGTTTGTCGATTGCTCACGGCGCAGACCAGTGATCCAGGCACGTTGACCCTTCAAAGCTTGAGCCAAAGGTGCAAGTTTGCGCACTTGGCAGCAGGCTTTGCGCAGTTCAAGGCTTTCATACATGGCGTCTTGTCCGTGCGTTTTAACGAAAGCAATGACTTTTTCATTGTCAGGTCGATAGACGTTCACGACTGCGTTTGAATGCGCTTGCGTGCGCTCTAACAGCGCCAATGTTTCACGGTGCAGCGCACCTGTTTCCAAAACAAACACTGGAATGTTCAAGGCCTTGTGGTTGATCAGATGGGTTATGACCACGTCTTCAGCACCTAAGCTAGAGGCCTGTGTTACTGGGCTGAATTCTGTAGCAGCTTGTTGCAGCAACGCCAGTGTTTCTGTGACTTTTTGGCTGTAGTTGGCGCTGGGGTTGGCATGCAAAGCGATGGCACTTTGGCCATTGTGTTGCGAAGCAGCGCTCAACTTCATTGAAGAAACGCTCATGCTTTTGCAAACAAGGGCTGTGTGTCTACAGCAGAGCCTTGATAGAACGCAGGAAAGCGATCGAACTGCCTCTGTGCAGCGCTGGCATCCAAGCCTTCGCGCAACACGGCCACATCAAAACCCGTGCGGGCCATGGACACCAACTGGTCAATCAAGACATCGCCTGTTGCGCGAATTTCACCTTGAAAGCCCAGGCGACCGCGCAACAAAAAGGCCTGACTGTAAGCGCGGCCATAGGTGAATTTTGGAAAATGCAAATCGATGCGATGAACGCCTTCTAAAGACAGGCTGCGAGGATCTGCATCATTGGCCATGATGATGACGCTGGAGTCTGATGCAATGGCGTTGTGCTCGGTGAAAGAAAGAATTTTCATGGGAATCTTTGAGTCTTCAAGCGAGCTCGGGCTCAGGATGGCGTGCAGAATTGGCCGCCTCTTTGAAGCTGTCTTGACCTACACGCTTCAAAGTTTCAATGAAATATTCTGCGCGG
>CALCBL010000445.1 GCA_937897495.1 uncultured Burkholderiales bacterium | reverse complement strand
AAGCCATGACAGACAGCAAATATGCATGGATGGGACAGTCTTCCTACTTTGCCCACCAAGCCCAGAAGATGCAGAAGCAAGAGCGCGCTACGTTTAAATTGTTAGAAGCACGCAGCACGCAAGGCATCGTGAATCAAATTATCAAAGCGACGGAAGCCAGCCGACCCAAGCTGAGATACACCTCACCTTGGATTCAAGGCTTTGGCGTTCGTTTGGCCAGAATTTTTGGAGTTTAAAAATGCGCATTGGAAAACTGGGCTCAGCCCTTATCGTGATTGCAGTTCTTGCAGGTAGCTTGTATGCCTTTCAAGAACCCATTAGCTTGCAACTCGCAAAGCGCATCATTGCGCAGCGAATGGGCGGCGATCCCCTTAAAGATTTACCCGATGGTTTGCACATTGCGGTGTGTGGCGCAGGCTCCCCCATGCCTGACGACAAGCGCGGCGGGCCTTGTACCCTGGTCATTGCTGGACGACAACTTTTTGTTTTTGACACAGGCAACACCAGTGCGCGAAACATCAACAAAATGGGCTTCAATGCAGGCAACATACAGGGCATCTTTCTCACGCACTTCCATTCCGACCACATTGATGGCCTAGGTGAGTTACTGCTTCAACGCTGGGTGTCCAATTCAAACGCACAACCTGTCACAGTTCATGGCCCTGAAGGTGTCGAAACGGTGGTCAACGGTTTCATGCAAGCTTATAGCCTTGATCGTGGTTATCGGGTAGCGCACCATGGCGATGACATCCTACCGAAAAGTGGCTTTGGAGCCACGGCCAAAACTTTTTCTGTGCAGGATGAAAAGGCCACCTTGGTCTTTCAAAATGCAGACACCCAAATCTTGGCCTTCACCGTTTCGCATGAACCTATTCATCCGGCCGTGGGTTACAAAATCATTTACAAAGACCGCAGCATTGTGATCAGCGGCGATACCACGCCTTCCCCTCATGTGACGCGTGAAGCCAAAGGCGTGGATGTTCTGATTCACGAAGCCATGTCCATGGATTTGATGAAGATTTTGCAAGATGGTGCACAAGAAGCCAAGCGCGGCAAACTTGAGCAGCTCATGAAAGACATTACGAACTATCACACCTCGCCCGTAGAGGCTGCAGAAATTGCCCAGCAAGCTCAGGTGCCCTATTTGTTGCTTAACCACATTGCGCCGCCACTGCCTTTGCCAGGCTTGGTCGATGCCTTTCTCAAGGGTACTGCAGCTGTCTTCAAGGGCAAGATTCAAGTGGCCAAAGATGGCGATTTATTGAGCTTGCCAGCGGGAAAGAAAAGTATTGACGTCAGTCATCGCTTTTGAGTTTTTTTGAATTTACAAGCCACTTAAAGATTGATCAAGTTTCATGCGCCAACTGCCTCACATCGAAAATTTTCTTCGTACACCCGAGGAAAGATTTCAAAACCTGCCCGACTTTACTTATGAACCCAATTACACCGAAATTGGCGGCTTGCGCATTGCCTACATCGATGAAGGCCCCAAAGATGGCCCCGTTGTTTTGCTCATGCATGGCGAGCCTGCATGGTCTTTTCTTTACCGCAAAATGATTCCAGTTTTGGTTCAGGCCGGCATGCGTGTTTTGGTGCCTGATCAAGTGGGTTTTGGTCGCACAGACAAACCGACCCAGCGCGCCGACTACACCTACGAAAACAATGTGCAGTGGATGAGCGCTTGGCTT
>CALCBL010000444.1 GCA_937897495.1 uncultured Burkholderiales bacterium | reverse complement strand
TTCAGAGGCTATTTTGAAAAAGCATACACCAGTAAAAAGTCAAAAGACCCATGAAGCCATGGCAGTCCTAAATACTGCCACTGTTGTGCAGACCACTTAAGTTTGAAATTGATTTCTAGCATCGTCAAAATCGTGAAGCCTCTGGCTTTTGATGCCATTGGAAAAGGGCTTCAAAACATGACGGGTGCGTCTTCTTCGTTGAAGGAGTTTGAGCAACCACTTGGCGACCCTGGCCTGTTTGGGCCTCACTCTGTTGTCTGGAAGGTCCATGCCGATTTTTCCGCCATGATGGTGGGTGGCTTGTCTTCTTTGATGATTCAGGCGCTGCACCCAAGGGCTTTGGCCGCGGTCTGGGACCATTCAAACTTTCGCCAGCAGCTCAAGGCAAGGCTGGGTCGAACAGCCTTGTTTGTTGCGGCCACAACCTACGGCGGTGTCGACCTTGCTAAAAAGCATATTCATCGTGTGAATGGCATCCACGCCAAAATTCGGGGCATCGATTTGAAGGGGCAAGCTTATTGTGCCAACGAACCTTATTTGCTTCGGTGGGTGCATCTGGTTGAAACAATCTCTTTTTTAAATGCCTACCAACACCTCAGCTTGCAGCCATTGTCTGCGTCAGAATGTGACAGGTATGTGGTCGAGATGAACAAAGTGGGTGAAATGCTGGGCGCTACAAATTTGCCCGTCACATACAGCGATGCCAAGCACGAAATGTCGCAATACGAGCCCGAGTTGGTATTTGATCAGCGAACGCGCGAAACGCTTCAGTCGATAGAGTCTTATTCTGTTGACCTCACTGAAAAGCCATTTTTTGCTTTGATACTGAGCGCTTCCTTTGACATTATTCCCAGTTGGCTTTTGCAAAAACTCCAAAAAAGTTCAGATTCGTGCCTGCAAATTAACGCTCGCAGGCTTGCATTGCAAATAGCATCTCAGCCGGTTCAATGGATGCTTAACGAGCAGGGCGTGAGCGCAGTGGCCAAAAAGCGAGTGAAGCTTTCAAGTGAAACTGTATAAAGAGTTTCAATTGGGCCTTAAGCGTCAAGGCATGAATTAGCCCTAGTATTGGGTGGCAGATGCGCATGACTAGCCTTAGCCTTAAAATCAAAAAAATTATTATTTTTATATCTAGCTTTACAAAATGTCATATTTCCTTCA
>CALCBL010000443.1 GCA_937897495.1 uncultured Burkholderiales bacterium | reverse complement strand
TACTCTGAACACATACAAGGTGGCACCGGCTATTTGGCCTTGCTCTAACAAGTCTAGTAAATCTTGATCGACCACATGTTTGCCACGCGCCACATTGATTAAAAAAGAACCCGCTTGAAGTTGCGACAAGTTGGCTCGGTTCAAAATGTTTTCAGTGTCTGGTGTGAGTGGCAATAAATTGACCAACACGCGTGTGGCGTTTAAAAATGCAGGCAACTGATCTGGGCCGGTGAAGCTTTTGACACCCGCCAATTGCTTGGGCGAACGGCTCCACACATTCACGGGAAATTCAAACTGTTGCAATGCTTGGGCCACCTTGCTGCCCAACACGCCAGCACCCAACACACCCACCGAAAATTCTGAACGCAAAGAAGGCTTGCGGTATGACCAACGCTTTTCTTGCGTGTCTTTTTCATACTGATTGAATTCGCGGAAATAACGAATGACGGCATGGCACACATACTCCGACATTTGTACCGACATGCCGGCGTCGTTCAATCGCACGATGTTCAAGCTGCTTGGCAAGTTGAGCTTGAGCAAAGCGTCGACGCCTGCGCCAATGTTGAACAAGTTTTGCAATTGGGTTTGTTCGTCAATGAAGCTTTGGGGCGGTGACCACACCACGGCATGGTCGGCCAGCTTGGGGGCTTGTCCTTCTGGGGTGGCTTGCCACTCCCAAATGTCAACGCCGGGCAAGGCCTGTCTAAAACCTTCTAGCCAAGGTTCTGCTTTGGTATTGGTGCAACAAAAAACGATTTTCATAGCGCGTAGTTTACGCAAGCTTGAGCAACTCTGCTCCCTCTGCAATTTGATCGCCCGGCGCATACAGCAACTCTGTCACTTCGCCATCTTTGGGCGCTGCAATGGTGTGCTCCATTTTCATGGCCTCCATGACGGCCAGGCTTTGGCCGGCCTTGACCTTGTCGCCCACCTTGACGGCAAAGGACACCACCTTGCCGGGCATGGGGGCAGCAAGGCCACCCTTTTCGTCTTGCGCGCCTTCTGCGTGGGCCAAAGGCTGAATCACGCGGATGCGGGTGGCGCCTGCTTGGGTGAACACGTGGGCCAGTTCAGCAGGGTGGCCGGGTTTGCCATCTTGCAGAACCACTTCGCTGGTCACGCGTTGGCCTTGCCAGGTGACGTTCAGTAATTTGGTTGTGGAGTGGCCTGATGCAGGGCTTTGGTCGGCCGTGGTGAAACTAAATTCATCTTGCGGGC
>CALCBL010000442.1 GCA_937897495.1 uncultured Burkholderiales bacterium | reverse complement strand
GAAGAAAGCGCAAGATTTCAAAGCGGGCAATCCTGTAAAGGGCGGCACTATTTACCTCACGGCCGCCGATGAAAACGGCATGATGGTGAGCTTCATTCAAAGCAATTACATGGGCTTTGGGTCGGGTGTGGTTGAACCTACTTATGGCGTCAGCTTGCAAAACAGAGGTTTTGGCTTCAGCACCGATTTGAAGGGTGCCAACGCTGCCAACTTGGTTGCGCCTGGTAAGAAACCTTTCCAAACCATCATTCCTGCCTTCTTAACTCAAAATGGTCAGCCCGTTATGAGTTATGGCGTGATGGGGGGCAACATGCAGCCTCAAGGTCATATGCAGACCTTGGTGCGCATGCTTGACTACGGTCAAAACCCGCAAACGGCTTGTGATGCACCGCGCTGGCGCTACAACGCCGGCATGTCCATCAATGCCGAATCCAACATGGACCGCAACACAGTTCAAGGCCTGAACGATTTGGGACACGAGCTTGAAGTGATCAACGATTCTTACCAAGACTTTGGCGCGGGTCAATTCATTTGGCGCATGGGTGACCCCAAAGTGCAGGGCTACATAGCGGCCTCCGATCCACGGCGTGATGGGCAGGCGGTTGGCTTTTGACGCCAACGCAAGCAACTCAATTTCCGTCGGTTTTGTGGATTAATTTTGACCAGAGTGGTCTTACTTTTTTGAAGGAGTCATCATGGATTTAGGAATTAAAGGCAAGTGGGCTTTGGTGGGCGGCGCAAGCAAGGGCTTAGGCTGGGGCTGTGCACGTGCGCTGGCTTTAGAGGGCGTGAACGTGGTCATGGTGGCGCGGGGTGCTGATGTTTTAAACCAAGCCGTAGCGGATTTGCAAAAAGAAGCGCCCGGCGTGAAGTTGCTGCCCGTGGCGGCTGACATCACCACGGAAGCTGGCCGAGCCGCTTTATTTGCAGTGCCTGGTGGCCCTGGCAAAGACTTTGACATCGTGGTGACCAATGCGGGCGGACCGCCTCCCGGCGATTTTCGCAGTTGGGACCGCGAGGCTTGGATCAAAGCCTTGGACGCCAACATGCTGACGCCCATTGAGCTGATCAAGGCCACTGTGGATGGCATGGCGGCAAGGGGCTTTGGCCGCATCGTGAACATCACCTCCAGCTCCGTCAAATCGCCCATTGATATTCTGGGCTTGTCCAATGGCGCGCGAAGTGGCTTGACGGGTTTTGTGGCTGGCGTTGCACGCACCAAAATTGCAGCGCAAGGCGTCACCATCAACAACATCTTGCCAGGTAAATTTGACACCGATCGAATTCGCGCCAATGTCGAAGTCACTGCGCAAAAAATGGGCAAGTCGGTGGCAGAAATTCGTGCACTGCAACAATCTCAGGTGCCTGCAGGCCGTTACGGTACACCGCAAGAATTTGGATCGCTGTGTGCGTACATTTGCAGTCAACAAGCGTCTTACATCACAGGCCAAAACTTCTTGACCGACGGTGGCGCCTACCCAGGTACTTATTGACGCTTCGCAAGCTGCATGCGCCGCGCACGCTGGCCCTCAATTGGGGGTCAACTGGCGCGCCGAGATGACACCAGAATGCCACTCACAATGAGGCCAAAAGCCACAAGGTGGTAGATCTGGGGCAGGTCGCCTAAGAACACGGTTGACATGATGGCGGCAAACAGCGGTGTGAGGTTGGCAAAGAAACCCGCCACCGCTGGCCCTGCAGTTTGCACACCCAAGCCCCAGCATCTGTAGGCCAACACAGCAGGGCCGATGGCTACAAAAGCAAGCGCTGCATAAAGGGGCAGGCCCCAAGTGATGTGTGCGTCGGTAAGCGCCCATTCAGCACCTGAAAACATGCCCGCCCAGCCTAGGCCAAATATGACCTGCGCCATTAGGAATGCTGCCCAATTGCTTCGAATTTCGTCGGGCTCGTTGCGCTGCGTTAAGAGCCAGCTGTAAATGGCCCAGCAGGCAGTGGCCAGCAAAATATAAATGTCGCCCACCACAAAGCTCACCTGCAGCAGTTGCTCTGCATCGCCGCGCGACAAAACCACCAACACACCTGCAATGGAAAGCCCTGCGCCCAGCCACTGTGCACGCCGCACAGGGGTTTTAAAAAACAAGGCGCCGATGGCCAGCATGAACACGGGGGTGCTGGCCGCCACCAAGGTTACGTTGAGTGGGGTGGAGGTTTGCAATGCCAAATATTGCAGCGCGTTGTAGCAACCCACACCTAACAAACTCAGCAGTGCAAACCTGCGCCAGTAGGGCCAAAGTGGGCTACTGGGTTTGAGCAAATGCCAAGCTAAGGGAAGAAGGATAAAAAATGCAATCAGCCAGCGCAAAAAATTGAGGGTGATGGGTGGTACCAAATCACTCACCAATCGGCCCACAACGGCGTTGCCGGCCCAAAGCAGTGGCGGAACGGTGAGCATGAGTGCTGTGCCAAGTGAGAGTTTTTGTGTCATGCCCGAGACTTTAACGGCAACGCAAGGGCTGTGTTGTCACGCAGGGTCATTGAATTCGTGGCAAAGTAGCGGTCAAAGTGATTTTGGCTTCAACACAAATCACACCATAATTTTCATTTTCAGGAGAATCGCATGAGCTTAGCTGTCCAAATCGACCAAAACGGTGGCCCAGAACAACTCAAATTGGTTGACGTCACAGTGGGTCAACCCGGCCCTGGCGAAATTCGCATTCGCCACAAAGCCATTGGCTTGAACTTCATCGACGTTTACCAACGCAGCGGTTTGTACACCTTGCCCATGCCTTTGAAGTTGGGCATGGAAGCCTCGGGCATTGTCGAGGCCGTGGGCGAGGGCGTGACGCACCTCAAGGTGGGCGATCGTGCAGCCTATGCCAGCCAACCCCCAGGCAGTTATTGCGAAGAGCGCGTGATGCCCGCCAAGTGCGTTTGCAAATTGCCAGACGACATTTCTTTTGAAACCGGCGCCGCCATGATGCTTAAGGGCCTCACTGCACAGTACCTGCTTTTGAAAACACGACCCGTTGAAGGATTGAAAGCCGGCGACCATGTGTTGTTCCACGCGGCTGCTGGCGGTGTGGGCCTCATTGCTTGCCAATGGGGCAAGGCTTTGGGCTTCAGCATGATTGGCACAGCGGGCTCCGATGACAAATGCAAATTGGCATTGGCCAATGGTGCCGAGTACTGCATCAACTACAGCACCGAAGATTTCTTGCCACGCGTGAAAGAAATCACGGGTGGCAAAGGTGTGAAAGTGGTTTACGACTCGGTGGGCAAAGACACTTGGGACAAATCACTTGAATGCTTGCGCCCCTTGGGCTTGATGGCAAGTTTTGGCAATGCCTCTGGTGCCGTGGCACCCTTCGCACCAGGCATGTTGGGCGCCAAGGGCTCTTTGTATGTCACACGCCAAACTTTGTTCAGCCACATCACAACGCGCGAAAGCACGCAAGCCATGGCCAATGATTTGTTTGCCGTCGTGCAAAGTGGCAAGGTCAAAATTCACATTGACCAGACTTTCCCGCTGGCACAAGTGAAAGAGGCGCACATTGCTTTGGAAGCTCGCAAAACAACGGGTTGCACCATCCTCACTTTGTAATTTCAAATCTTGCAAAATCAAAGGCACCCTCGGGTGCCTTTTTTGACAGTCATCGACCTCGTCGAACTCTTAGCAATTCGTCCAAGATCAACAGGCAAGCACCCATAGAGATGGCGCTATCAGCCACGTTGAAAGCAGGGAAGTGCCAAGTGCCGTAATAGAAGTCTAGAAAATCAATCACATGGCCGTAAAGCACGCGATCGATCACATTGCCGACCGCACCGCCCAGCAAAAGAGACAAGGCCAGACAAAACAAAGTTTGGCCAGCATGCATGCGCATCAAATAAAGCATCACCAACGCGGCCACAACACCCAGCCCCGTAAAGAACCAGCGCTGCCAGCCGCCAGCATCGGCCAAGAAGGAAAATGCGGCGCCGGGATTGTGCACGCGGACCAAATTGAAGAAGGAGGTCATGGGCAGAGTTTCACCCAACTGGAAGGCACCCACCACCGCAATCTTGGTCAATTGGTCTAGCAACAAAATGATGAGCGCAATGCCTAACCAGAGCCAGACCCCCGAGCCTGATTTAAAAATGTTTTTGTTGCGAGCCATGTTGGATGCTTTAAGCAAACAGCCGTGTTTCACCCGCGCCATGCAAATTGCTGTCGCAACGGCCACACAGGGTGGGATGCGCAGAGTTCACGCCCACATCGGGGGCGTAGTGCCAGCAACGCTCGCACTTGGTGTCTTGGCTGACAGAAACCTTGGCAAGCATTTCGGAACCGGCCGTCAAAATAATGTGTGACGTGATGAACACAAACTTCAAGTCATTGCCCAAACTGGCCAACAAGGCATGGTCTTCGGGGCCGACTTGCAAGTTGACAGAGGCTTGCAATGAAGCGCCCACTTTGCCATCGGCGCGCAAGGTTTCAATGTCTTTGTTCACCTGATCGCGAATTTCGCGAATGCGTGTCCACTTGGCCAAGAGGGCTTCGTTGGGCGTGCCCAAGTCGCTGTAGGTTTCCATGAAAATGGACTCTGAGCTGCCAAAGGCCTGCCAAGCTTCTTCTGCGGTAAAGCTTAAAAACGGCGCCATCAAGCGCAGCATGGCATGCGTGATGCGGTAGAGCACCGTTTGTGCAGAGCGACGAGCCAATGACTTGGGTGCGTTGGTGTACAGGCGGTCTTTCAGCACGTCCAAATAAAACGCGCCCAAATCTTCAGAGCAATAGATCTGTAATTTGGAGACCACAGGGTGAAACTCATAGACCTTGAAGTGAGCCAAAATATCAGCTTGCATTTGCGCTGCGCGACTCAAGGCAAAGCGATCGATTTCTAAAAGGTCGGCATCGGACACGGCATCTTTGGCAGGATCGAAATCACTCACGTTGGCCAACAAGAAACGCAATGTGTTGCGAATGCGGCGATAAGCATCGACCACGCGCGCCAATATTTTGTCGTCGATGTTCAGGTCGCCCGAGTAATCGGTAGAAGCCACCCAAAGGCGAACAATTTCTGCGCCCATCTTGTCTGTAATTTCTTGGGGTGCCACCACGTTGCCCAAACTTTTGCTCATCTTGCGACCTTGGCCGTCGGTGGCAAAGCCGTGCGTGAGCAAACCCTTGTAGGGCGCACGGTCGTACAAAGCGCATCCGAGCAACAAGGAGCTGTGGAACCAGCCGCGGTGTTGGTCGTGGCCTTCTAAGTAGAGGTCGGCTTCGGGGCCTGCGTCATGGAATGGGGCACGGTCGTAGGCATCTTTGTGACTGCCGCGCAGAACGTGTTGGAAGGTGGAGCCAGAGTCAAACCAGACTTCCAGAATGTCGGTGCTCTTGGTGTAGTTGGGGGCATCGCTTGCTCCCAAAATTTCTTCCGCAGTTGCACGGCTCCAAGCTTCAATGCCGCCTTTTTCAACGATGTTGGCAGCTTGGTCCAAAATTTCCATGGTGCGGGGATGCAACTCACCCGAATCTTTGTGCAAGAAGAAGGGCACTGGCACGCCCCAGCTGCGCTGACGTGAAATGCACCAGTCAGGGCGGTTGGCAATCATGTCGCGCAAACGTGTCTTGCCGTTTTCTGGATAGAAGTTGGTTTGATCGATGGCATCGAGTGCCAACTGACGCAATGTTTTGGATGCTTTGTCTTGTGTGAAGACGCCAGGGCCTTCGTCCATGCGCACAAACCACTGCGCCGCAGCGCGGTAAATGACGGGCGTTTTGTGGCGCCAGCAGTGCGGGTAGCTGTGTGTGATGCCATAGGTGGCCATGAGTCGATTGCTTTCACCCAGCACTTCAATGATGCGGGAGCAAGCTTTCCAAATGTTCATGCCGCCAAACAAGGGCAAGTCTTCTGCATAACTGCCGTTGCCTTGAACAGGGTTCAAGATGTCGTCGTAGGCCAAGCCATTGGCTACGCAGGAGTTAAAGTCATCCACGCCATAGGCGGGCGATGAGTGAACAATGCCCGTACCGTCTTGTGCGCTGACGTATTCGGCCACATACACAGGCGATAAGCGTTTGTAGCCTTCATGCACGTCGTACAAGGGGTGTTTGAAATTCAAGCCGCCTAACTTTTCGCCGGTGGTGGTAGCCACCACATGACCTTCGAGTTTGTAGCGCTCTAAACATTTTTCGACCAAGGACTCGGCCAGAACCAACATGCCTTTGTCGGTGTTGACCAAGGCGTAAACCAATTCAGGGTTGACATTCAAGGCTTGGTTGGCAGGCAAGGTCCAAGCGGTGGTTGTCCAAATGACTGCGAAGGCCGATTTGGGTTGGCCTGGCAATTCTTTCAAATCAAAGGCCTTGGCCAATGCTGCGTTGTCTGCTGCTTCAAAGGCCACATCCAATGTGTCGCTCTTTTTGTCGGCGTATTCAATTTCAAATTCAGCCAAGGAAGAACCGCAATCGAAGCACCAGTAAACAGGCTTCAAGCCGCGGTAGACAAAGCCACGTTCAATGACGCGTTTGAAAGCGCGAATTTCGCCG
>CALCBL010000441.1 GCA_937897495.1 uncultured Burkholderiales bacterium | reverse complement strand
CAGGCATCAAAGAGCTGCAAGCCGCCAAAGTGGGCGACACCATCACTTTGGAAAAGAAGCTCCCCAACAATTTAGGTCCTGCCGAGAAGGCATTGCCAGGTTTCAAGGAAATTCAGCCGCAAGTGTTCGCTGGTTTGTACCCCACTGAAGCCAACCAATACGACTCTTTGCGAGACGCACTTGAAAAACTGAAGCTCAACGATTCATCTTTGCATTACGAAGCTGAGGTTTCTCAAGCCCTTGGATTTGGCTTTCGCTGTGGCTTCTTGGGTTTGTTGCACATGGAAATTGTGCAGGAGCGCCTCGAGCGGGAATTTGACCAAGATCTGATCACGACGGCACCCAGTGTGGTGTATCAAGTTGTCAAAGGCGATGGTGAGGTGGTGATGGTTGAGAACCCCGCCAAAATGCCCGACCAAGGCAAGATGCTAGAGATTCGGGAACCCATTGTCACGGTGCATTTGTACATGCCCCAAGATTATGTTGGCCCTGTCATGACACTGGCCAACGTCAAGCGGGGCGTCCAACTCAACATGTCCTATCACGGTCGACAGGTCATGCTCACTTATGAGATGCCCTTGGGCGAAATCGTTTTGGACTTTTTTGACAAATTGAAATCGGTCTCACGAGGCTATGCTTCGATGGATTACGAATTCAAAGAATACCGCGCCTCCGATGTGGTGAAAGTCGATATTTTGCTCAACGGCGAGAAGGTCGATGCACTTTCCATCATCGTCCACCGCACGCAGTCGGCCTATCGCGGCCGTGCTGTGGTGGCCAAAATGCGTGAAATTATCAGCCGTCAAATGTTCGATGTGGCCATTCAGGCGGCCATTGGTGCCAACATCATTGCCCGTGAAACGGTTAAAGCCTTGCGTAAAAACGTGCTCGCCAAGTGCTATGGTGGTGATATCTCGCGTAAACGCAAATTGCTCGAGAAACAAAAAGCGGGTAAAAAACGAATGAAACAAATTGGCTCAGTTGAGGTGCCGCAAGAGGCATTCTTGGCTATTTTGCAGGTAGAAGATTGATGGAAGTCATAACCGGGTTTTTGCTGGCTGCCTTGCTAGCTTATGCAGGTGCTTGGTACAGCGGCATGATTGAAGGCAACTTTGCCTTGCTGATGCTCATGGCGGTCATCATTTCAGGCGTTTATTGGCTGGCTGAAAAGTTTTATTTTTGGCCGCAGCGACTTAAAGCAGTCGAACAACTTGACCAAGAAAAAGCCAAGCGCCAACAAGAATTGTCCAAAATGGGCATCGATCGACAAGACACCGAAACGGGCGAAGCGCGCGATCGACTTCTCATGCAACCCTGGTGGTTGGACTGGACTGCGGGATTATTCCCGGTCATTTTGGTCGTTTTTGTGCTTCGCTCATTTTTATTTGAGCCCTTCAAAATTCCATCTGGTTCCATGATTCCAACTCTGTGGATCGGCGACTTGATTTTGGTGAATAAATTTCACTACGGCGTTCGTTTGCCAGTGGTCAACCTCAAACTAACCCAAGGTACGCCCGTTGCGCGCGGTGATGTGATGGTTTTTCGTTACCCCCCGCGCCCCAGTGTGGATTACATCAAACGGGTGGTGGCTATACCGGGTGATCAAGTTGCCTATCTGAACAAAAAACTCACGATCAATGGCGTGCCTGTGCCAACCGAGGCCTTGCCAGAGTTTTTTGATGAGTCCGTCATGCGCTACTTCAAACAATCGCAGGAAAAATTGGGCACTCAGCCACACAATTTGATTGTGGATGACGAGCGTCCTGCCTTCATTCCGGGCGCTGACGATTTTCCTTATAGAGATCAGTGCAACTACACCGTAGAGGGTGTCGTTTGCAAGGTGCCTGAAGGACATTACTTCATGATGGGCGACAATAGAGACAATTCTCTTGATTCACGCTATTGGGGTTTTGTGCCCGACGCCAATATCGTTGGTCGGGCGTTTTTTGTTTGGATGAATTTTGGAAATCTGGGACGCATTGGCGCATTCAATTGAGCTTACTGCCCCGAATTTGACAACATTCATTGAAATTGCCACTTATTAAATTCACTTTCAGGCTATCCGTTTGAACGACGATCTCAGTCAATTGCAAGTTCGCCTTCAGCATACCTTCAAAGATGCGAGTTTGCTCGAGCGTGCGGTGACGCACCGCAGTTACTCAGCTGATCACAACGAACGCCTCGAGTTTTTGGGTGATTCAGTTTTAAACCTAGCCGTTGCCCATTTACTCTACGCCCAATTGAGTGATTTACCCGAGGGTGATTTGTCTCGCGTCAGAGCCAATTTGGTCAAGCAAGAAACGCTGCATCAATTGGCCCTTACGCTTCAAATTCCAGTTTGCCTTAAGTTGGGGGAGGGTGAGTTGAAATCGGGTGGACAGCGCCGACCCTCTATTTTGGCCGATACCTTGGAAGCCTTGCTAGGTGCTGTTTTCCTGGATGCAGGTTATGAAGTCGCAGAACAATTGGTGCACAGATTGTTTCAAAACGTTGAAATTAATCCGCAGATGCAGGCCGCTGCCAAAGACCCCAAAACAGAATTGCAAGAATGGCTGCAAGGCCGAAAATTGCTACTGCCTCAGTATTCTGTGGTCGCCACATCGGGCGCAGCACACCGACAAATTTTTGATGTCGCTTGCGACATTCCCGAACTCAGTCTCTCACAGCACGGTAGCGGCCCCTCGCGACGTGCTGGTGAGCAAGCCGCGGCAGCTGCCATGCTTGAAATTTTGAAAGTCAAGGCCCGCGGATGAACACAGAAACCAACCCCGCCCAACGTTGCGGTTTGGTCGCCATTGTTGGCAAGCCCAATGTGGGCAAATCGACTTTGCTCAATGCGCTGGTGGGCCAAAAAATCAGCATCACGTCGCGCAAAGCGCAAACCACACGTCACCGCATTACGGGCATTCGCACAGAAGGCCCTACCCAGTATGTGTTTGTTGACACACCAGGCTTTCAAACCCGCCACAACACGGCGCTCAACAAGTCTTTGAACAAAACAGTATTGGGTGCGGTGGGCGATGTCGATTTGGTGCTGTTCGTGGTGGAAGCAGGCATGTTCAATACGGCCGACGCCAAAGTCTTGACTTTGCTCAAACCCGATGTGCCTGTTTTGTTGATTGCCAATAAGTTGGACACCGTTAACCGACGCGAAGAGTTGGCGCCTTGGCTCAAAGACATGCAAGAGCGCCATCCCTTCACAGAATTTGTACCGATGTCGGCCAAAAATGCCAAAGACATTGAACGTCTGATGGGGTATTGCGAAAAATACTTGCCAGAACAAGCGTGGATGTACGGTGAAGATGAACTCACTGACCGAAGCGAAAAGTTTTTGGCCAGTGAAATTGTTCGTGAAAAATTGTTTCGTTTCACGGGGGATGAATTGCCCTACACCTCCACCGTGGTCATTGATAAATTCGAAGAAGAACCCAGCCGTTCAGCCAATCGCATGATTCGCATTGCCGCCACCATTGTGGTGGAGCGCGAGGGCCATAAAGCCATGGTCATTGGCGACAAAGGTGAGCGCCTGAAGCGCATTGGCACTGAAGCACGCCAAGAGTTGGAAAAGCTCATGGATGCCAAAGTCTTTATTGAGTTGTGGGTCAAGGTTCGCTCTGGCTGGGCCGACGACGAAGCGCGTGTTCGCTCCTTCGGTTACGAGTAAAAAGGGCAGCCCATGGCCGCTGTCTTGAAACGAATTTCGGATGAGCCTGCCTATGTGCTTCACCGCTACGACTGGAGCGAGTCCAGCCTTATCTTGGAAGTGTTCACTCGACATCATGGGCGCATAGCCTTGGTTGCCAAAGGTGCCAAAAAACCAAGCTCCTCGTTCAGGCCTGTTTTATTGCCGCTTCAAGCCATTCAGGTAAGCTATGGCGGCGATGCCGACATTCGAACCTTGAAGTCAGTAGAGTGGATCGGTGGTCATGTCATGCCAACAGGCGATGCGCTGCTTTCGGGGTACTACCTGAATGAGTTGTTGTTGCGCCTTTTGGCGCGCGATGATCCTCATTCCAAATTGTTTGATGCCTACGCTGCCACCGTGCGCGTCATGGCCACAGAGCCAGGCGAATTGCTGCAGGCGTCTCTTAGAGTGTTTGAGTTGCTCTTGCTTCGAGAGATTGGACTGCTGCCCAGTTTGAATTCTCAGACCCTCACCATGGCTGACCTGGATGAGGCGAGAGACTATTGTTTGGTGCCCGAAGGCGGCTTGCGATTGGCGCATCGCGATGATCGTCACGCCTTGAGCGGCGTTCAATGGCTGGCGCTGCAAAACGCCTTGGATGGAGAATCCCCCTTTACAGACACGCTTCGTTTGAGCTTAGACATGTTGACGCCACTTCGCACCCAACTTCGCACCTTACTCAATTACCATTGTGGTGTCGGCACTTTAAAGACCCGTCAAATGATGATCGACATTCAAAGTTTGTGAGACCTTCATGACCCCTCATTCCAAAACGGCGCTGTCCGTCAATGTCAACAAAGTAGCCTTGCTGCGCAATTCACGCCACTTGGGTATTCCCAGTGTTCTGAAAGCGGCTCAGATGTGCCTAGAAGCGGGTGCCCAGGGTATTACCATTCACCCCCGCCCCGATGAGCGTCACATTCGTGCCTCTGACGTGTTTGACCTGGCCGACTTGATGAAGCGTTGGCCAGACAGGGAATTCAACATTGAAGGCAATCCGTTTCACCAATTGATGGATTTTGTGAGAACTTACCGGCCGCACCAAGTGACCTTCGTGCCCGACAGCGAGGGTCAACTCACCAGCGATCACGGCTGGTCATTTCCCAAAGATGCCGACACACTGAAGCCCTTGATTGACGAGTGCAAGTCCTTGGGTGTTCGCGTCAGTTTGTTCATGGACCCTGATCCCAATCAAATGGTTTTTGTGAAGCAAGTTGGTGCCGATCGTGTGGAGTTGTACACCGAGCCCTACGCAGCAAGCTTTGGCACACCCCCTAACGATGCTTGTTTGGCAGAGTACGTCAGCACTGCTAAGGCAGCCATTGAGCAAGGCTTGGGCGTCAATGCCGGACATGATTTGAACCAAGACAACCTGCCCAAGTTTGCTCAAGCTGTGCCGGGTTTGTTGGAGGTCTCCATTGGCCACGCCTTGATGGCCGACGCACTAGAGGTGGGATACGCTGCTACAGTGCGTGGCTACTTAAGTGCCTTAGGCCGATGATCAAAGCCCTGGCCCCTTTATTTTGAATTGAACGAGCAGACTTCCAACATGATTTACGGCATCGGTACCGATCTGTGTGATGTCAGGCGCATCAGAGCCAGCTTGGAAAAGCATGGCGACCGCTTTGCTCAAAAGGTTTTGAGCGACCAGGAGTTTGCAACTTACAAAGCGCGCAGCGCCAGATGGCCAGAACGGGGTGTTCGTTATGTGGCCACACGATTTTCTGCCAAGGAAGCTTTTAGCAAGGCCATTGGGATGGGCATGCGCATGCCAATGACATGGCGCTCGTGCGAAATTGGCAAACTGCCTTCTGGCCAACCTGTGATTGTTTTGCACGATGCCTTGAAAATCTGGTTTGAGTCCCAACATCTCAAAGCACACATCAGCGTCACTGACGAAGCAGATTACGCGGGAAGTTATTGCATCGTAGAAAAAACCGAATGAACATCCAAGCACCACTCATCATCGACATTGAAGGCTTTGAGCTCACAGCTGCCGACAAAAAACGCCTAAAAAACCCGTTGACGGGCGGCCTCATTTTGTTTGGACGCAATTGGCAAAGCCGCGCGCAGCTCACGGCTTTGTGTGCAGACATCAAGGCTGTTCGAAAAGATGTGTTGATTTGCGTCGACCACGAAGGCGGCAGGGTTCAACGTTTTAGAAACGATGGCTTCACACATTTGCCTGCCATGCGACGATTGGGCGAAATGTGGGCCCAAGATGGCAAAGGTCTGGCAGGTGAAGGTGTTTTAAAGGCTTGCAAAGCCGCCACAGCAGTGGGCTACTTATTGGCTGCAGAGTTGCGCGCCTGTGGTGTTGATTTGAGTTTCACGCCCGTTCTTGATTTGGACTATGGCGAAAGCAGCGTCATTGGTGATCGCGCTTTCAGCCGCGATGCCCGCAATGTCAGTTTGCTGGCCAAAAGTCTGATGCATGGCTTGCAGCGTGCAGGCATGGGCAATTGCGGCAAGCATTTTCCAGGACACGGTTACGTCAAGGCCGATTCACATGTCGACATCCCCGTCGACAAGCGCAGCCTGAAAGCCATCCTTCAAGATGATGCCAAGCCCTATGAGTGGTTGAGCAACGAGTTGGGTGCTGTCATGCCCGCGCACGTCATTTATCCCAAGGTGGACTCACGACCTGCTGGGTTCTCCCAAAAATGGGTCCAAGAAATTTTGCGCGAACAATTGGAATTCACTGGCGCAGTGTTCAGTGACGATTTGTCGATGCTAGGCGCACGTGTGTTGGATGGCCAACCCATCAGCTTCACAAAAGCTGTCTTGGCGGCGCTCGAAGCTGGATGTGATGTGGCCTTGCTGTGCAATCAATCCTTGAAGGGCAGCAAAGTCATTGACGAGGTCTTAGAAGGTCTTGCCGAAGCGCAAGTCAAGGGCTGGTGGCAGCCTAATGACTTGAGTGAAGCACGACGCTTGGCGCTGCTGCCCACCTTGCCCGCCTTGGCTTGGGATGATTTGGTGCGGTCTGTCCATTACCAACAAGCCTTGGCTTGCTTGCCCTGATATGCAATTGATTGCTTGGATTTTTAAAATCTTTTTCAGTTTGCTAGGACTGGTTTTTGTCTTAGGCACACTGTGTATCTTGCTATTGGCTTTAATTTCTGGCGCGCTTTGGTCTTTGGTTCGTGGCCGAAAACCCGAAGTGGCCGTGGTCTGGCAGCGCTATCAAGACATGGCTCGCAACAAAGCACCGTTTGGTGCTTGGCGCACAGGCTCGCAAAATACGCCAGAGGTGGTAGACGTTGAGGTTAAAGAAGTGACCGAGGTGGCCCGACCACCAGAACATTTGCCTAAACAATAAAAGAACGCCGGCTTTTGGCGCTCTTTTTTTAATCGTGCTCTCGCTTCAGCGCTGGAAACAAAATCACATCGCGAATGCTGGGGCTGTCAGTTAGTAGCATCATCAATCGGTCAATGCCAATGCCGCAACCGCCAGCGGGTGGCATGCCGTATTCCAAGGCGCGCACAAAGTCGTGGTCAAAGAACATGGCTTCATCGTCGCCGCTGTCTTTGGCGTCCACTTGCGCTTGAAAGCGTGCCACTTGGTCTTCGGCGTCGTTCAATTCTGAAAAGCCATTGCCAAATTCACGGCCAGTGATGTAGAGCTCAAAGCGCTCTGTGACCTCAGGGCGAAGGTCGTTGGCGCGTGCCAAGGGTGAAATTTCGGTGGGGTGTTCCATGATGAACGTGGGCTGCCACAACTTGTCTTCGACTGTTTCTTCAAAGTACAAAACTTGCAAGCCGGCCAATGATTTTTTAGACAATTTGTTCTTGGCTTCGCTCATGCCCAGTTTTTGCAAGGCTTGAATGAGCCATGTTGCGTCGTCAACTTTGTCGCCAGCGTCTGTGTGCTTCAGAATGGCTTCTCGAATGGTGAGGCGCTCAAAAGGTTTGGCCAAATCGACGGGTTTGCCACCATAGGTCAGTTGCAAATGACCTGCTGCATTCATGGCGGCGTCACGCACCAACTCTTCGGTAAAGCCCATCAAGTCTTGGTAGTTCCAATAAGCCGCGTAGAACTCCATCATGGTGAATTCGGGGTTGTGGCGAACGGAAATGCCCTCATTGCGGAAGTTGCGGTTGATTTCGAACACCCGCTCAAACCCCCCCACCAACAAGCGTTTCAAGTACAACTCAGGCGCAATGCGCAAGTACATTTCTTGGTCAAGCGCATTGTGGTGTGTGGCAAAGGGCCGAGCGTTGGCACCGCCAGGAATAGGGTGCAACATGGGTGTTTCAACTTCTAAGAAGTCGTGTTTGACCATGAAATCGCGAAGACCGCTGACGGCTTTGCTGCGGGCAGTGAAACGTTTGCGCGCATCTTCGTCCATCATCAAATCAACATAGCGCTGACGGTACTTGATTTCTTGATCGGCCACGCCGTGGAACTTGTCGGGCATGGGGCGCAGGCTCTTGGTCAGCATGCGCACGCTGGAGGCGTGCAATGACAATTCGCCCATTTTGGTTTTGAACAAATAGCCTTCGGCCGCCACGATGTCGCCCAGGTCCCAATGCTTGAAATCGTTGTAGGCTTCTTCGCCAATGTCGTCGCGTGTGACGTAAATTTGGAAGCGACCGGTTGCATCTTGCAAGGTGGCAAAACTGGCCTTGCCCATCACACGCTTGAGCATCATGCGACCTGCAATTTTGGCTGTGGTTGGAACAATGCCTTCGCCTTTTAAGGTTTCAGCCGCCTTTTCACCATGGGCATTTGTGAGGCCTGCTGCGCGATCTTCGGGCTTGAAGTCATTGGGGAAGGCAACGCCTTTGCCCTCTTTTTGCGCTTCTCGCATGGCTTTAAGCTTGCTTCTGCGTTCGGCAATCAGTTGGTTCTCGTCAACGATGGGGGCGGTTTGATTTTCTGCTGGCGTGTCTGACATGAGGAGCGATTCTAAAGTGAGGGCTACAACAGCCCTTAAATACGCTGAAATTCAGCGGGAATCCGTTATTTTACGATTGCTTCGGGCTCAGGCTATCATTTGTGATCTTGGAGGTCTCCAGTGTTTCTACAAATAGTCAATTTGATCTTGGATGTCGCCACAGGTTTGGTGGGTGGCGCTTGTCTGATGCGATTGGTGATGCAATGGCAACGCCTGCCTTTTCAGAACCCCATTGGGCGCTTTGTTTTTGCTGTGACCGATTGGATGGTGATGCCGCTCAGACGTTTTTTGCCAGCCATTGGCCGTTTGGACACAGCCAGTCTGGTGGCGGCATGGTTGATGAAATTGAGCCATGTCACTGCCATGTGGGTGCTTACAGGCACTCAAGCGGCTTTTCTGGGCATTTTGGTGGCCAGTCTGTTTGGCGTCTTGCACTGGCTGGTATCTGGCCTCAGCGTCATTATTTTGCTGTATGCCGTCTTGTCTTGGGTGCAGCCCAACAGCGGCAGCATGATGCTTTTATCTCGGTTGGTAGAGCCTTGGTTGGCGCCTATTCGAAATGCTTTGCCGCAGCCAGGCGGCATTGACTTGTCGCCATTGGTGTTGCTGGTGATCTTGCAAATTGCCGGCATGTTGCTGGCAGGTTTGCAACATGGGGGGTTCTAAACGCAGCGAACTTGTGTTTGCTGCTTGAACTGAATCAGCTAACCGCGTCGGCCGATTGACGTGTGAGCATGGCCAAGGTGTTGGCAATGCTCATTTTCAATTCGCGTCGATCGCAAATGAAGTCGATGGCGCCTTTTTCTTGCAAAAACTCGGCGCGCTGGAAACCTTCTGGCAACGTAACGCGCACGGTGCTTTCAATCACCCGAGGACCCGCAAAGCCAATCAGGGCCTTGGGTTCAGCAATGACCACATCGCCCATGAAAGCAAAGCCAGCCGACACGCCGCCCATGGTGGGGTCGGTTAAGACGCTGATGTAAGGCAAGCCTTTTTTGGCCAATCTGGTGAGGGCGGCATTGGTTTTGGCCATCTGCATCAAAGACAAAAGTCCTTCTTGCATGCGTGCGCCACCTGTTGCAGTGAAGCAAATAAAGGGCACTTTTTGCTCGATGGCAGTTTCAACGCCCCGCACAAAACGCTCACCCACCACAGAGCCCATGCTGCCACCCATGAAATCAAATTCAAAACAAGCTGCAACCACATTGATGCTGTGAATAGCGCCGCCCATGACCACCAAGGCATCGGTTTCACCGGTGTTGCTCATGGCTTCTTTGATGCGTTCGGGGTACTTGCGGCTGTCTTTGAATTTCAAAGCATCGACGGGCACCACTTCTTGGCCAATTTCATAGCGACCTTCGTTGTCTAAAAAATTGTTCAAGCGAGCGCGAGCACCCATCCGGTGGTGGTGACTGCAGGTGGGGCAAACGTTTTGGTTTTGCTCTAAGTCATTTTTGTAAAGCACGGACTCGCACTTGGGGCACTTGATCCATAAACCCTCGGGCACACTGCGGCGGTCGGCTGGGTCGGTGTGCAGAATTTTTGGGGGGAGCAGTTTTTCGAGCCAACTCATGTCGATGTCCTTGTGTGTTGATCAGGCGTCCATGGCCTGGCGAATTTCGCGCAAGAAAGTGCCAGCCACTGCGGCTACTTTATCGCGGGGTTCATTTTCGATCAATTGGATGATTTTGCTACCAATGACCACTGCATCTGCCACTTTGCCGATAGCCTTTGCTGTTTCGGCATCGCGGATGCCAAAGCCAACGCCGACTGGGATGCTCACTTTTTGGCGAATGCGAGGCAACATGGCTTCAACTTCAGCCGTGTTCAGGGCGCCAGATCCTGTGACGCCCTTGAGGGATACATAGTAGACATAACCACTGGCCACATCGGCCACCTGTTGCATGCGCTGATCGGTGCTGGTAGGGGCCAGTAAAAAGATCAAGTCCATTTTGTGTGCGCGCAATTTAGCAGCAAACTCAACGCATTCTTCGGGCGGGTAGTCCACCACCAAAACACCATCGATGCCGGCTACTGAGGCGTCACGAATGAAGCTGTCTTTGCCGTGTTTCAAGTCATAGCGTTCAATGGGGTTGGCATAACCCATTAGCACCACGGGCGTGGCATGGTTCTTTTCGCGAAAGACTTTCACCATGTCAATCACATGCGAGGTGCCAATGCCAAAGGCCAAGGCCTTGTCGCCCGCTTTTTGAATGACGGGGCCATCGGCTGAAGGGTCGCTAAAAGGCACGCCCAATTCAATGACATCTGCGCCTGCATCCACCATGGCGTGCATGAGTTCGGGCGTGACGTCGGCAAACGGATAGCCAGCTGTGACGTAGGGAATCAAGGCCTTGCGACCGGCGGCCTTCAGTTGTTGGAAGGTGGCTTCAATGCGGCTCATTTGAAAACTTTCACGATCTGCTCACCCATTGCCAAGCCACCTTTAACACCTTGACCTTCACAGCTGGGTCGGCAATAGAAGTCGGCGTTGCTCAGGTCAGCCACAGTGCCAATGTCTTTGTCACCTCGGCCAGACATGTTGATCAAAATGGACTGATCGGGCTTCATGGTGGCGGCCAGTTTTTTGGCATAAGCCACAGCGTGGCTAGATTCCAGTGCAGGGATGATGCCTTCGGTGCGACACAAATAGTGGAAGGCATCTAAGGCTTCTTGGTCGGTGATACCGACGTATTCAGCACGGCCAATGTCTTTCAAGAAAGCGTGCTCTGGTCCAACGCCGGGGTAATCGAGGCCGGCGCTGATGCTGTGTGTCTCGGTAATTTGGCCGTTGTCATCTTGCAAGATGTAAGTGCGGTTGCCGTGCAGTACGCCAGGGCTGCCGCGTTGCAAAGAGGCGGAGTGTTTGCCGCTCTCAAGGCCTTCGCCTGCAGCCTCTACGCCAATCAAACGTGTGTTCTTGTGGTTGATGTAGGGGTAGAAAATACCCATGGCGTTAGAGCCACCGCCAACACAGGCAATGACTGCGTCAGGTTGTTGGCTGTGCAAACCAGTTTGCGCCAACAGCTTGGGCATCTGCTCGAGACATTCCGTGCCAATGACACTTTGGAAATCACGAACCATCATGGGGTAAGGGTGCGGGCCCGCAACCGTGCCAATGATGTAGAAAGTGTTGTCGACGTTGGCCACCCAATCGCGCATGGCCTCGTTCAAAGCATCTTTCAAGGTGCGGCTGCCTGAGGTCACTGGCACCACGGTGGCGCCCAGCAATTTCATTCGATAGACATTGGGGCTTTGTCGCTTGACATCTTCGGAGCCCATGTAAACCACGCACTCCAGGCCATAACGAGCACAAATGGTGGCTGTGGCCACGCCGTGTTGTCCGGCGCCTGTTTCGGCAATGATGCGGGGCTTGCCCATGCGCTTGGCGAGCATGGCCTGCCCAATGGTGTTGTTGATTTTGTGCGCGCCAGTGTGGTTCAGGTCTTCGCGCTTCAAATAAATTTGCGCACCACCCATTTCACGGCTCATGCGCGCAGCGTGGTAAATGGGGGAGGGCCGTCCGACAAAGTGGGCCAATTCGTAGTTGAATTCTGCTAAAAACTCGGGATCGTTTTGGTACTTGGCGTAGGCTGCGCGCAATTCCAAAATAGCGTGTGTCAGGGTTTCGCTGACAAAACTGCCGCCATAAATGCCGAAGTGGCCAGAGGCATCGGGTTGCTGATAATTGTTCATGTTGTTACTCAATGGCATCGGCTGCTTTGACAGCAGCCACAAATTCTTGGATTTTTCGGGCGTCTTTGAGGCCTTTTTGGCCATCAAGTTCTACGCCCGAGCTGACATCAACGGCCAAAGACAGGGCTTTGGGCCGAAGCGTTCGAATGCCATCGGTCACATTTGCAGGCGTCAATCCACCACTCAAAACGAGGTGAGCGTTGACGTTTGGAGGAAGCTGTGACCAATTGAATGTTTTCCCGCCACCACCGTATCCGTCGACATGAGCGTCGAGCAGAATGGCTTGGGCATTTGAGTAATCTTGGGCGAATTTTACCAAGTCAAACGAAGTGGTGTTTTCTGTGGGAATTCGGGCTGCGCGCCAGTAGGGGCGATTGACGGCGTGGGCCAAACGCTCGCACTCATCAGGCGATTCGTCGCCATGAAACTGAAGCAGGGCGTTGGGGACGGCTTGGCAGGCCGCTTGAACGTCTTCTAGGCGGGCATTGACAAACAAGAGAACCGGAGTGGTGCCGGGTGGCAGTAACTTGGCCAAAATGCCGGCACGTTCGGGCGAAACGTATCTGGCACTTGGGGGGTACATCACAAATCCGATGGCGTTGGCACCGGCTTGGACGCAAGCCAAGACATCGGCTTCTCGGGTGAGGCCGCAAATTTTAATGAGGGTGTTGTGAACGTCAGAGCTCATGGCAACCAGTGAAAAGGGGGGGTGGTAGAAGGCAGCCCCCATTTTGGCTCATAGACCGGACCTTGAAAATACAAACCGTCTGGCGCAAATGTGGGAGCGGCTGCATCGCGGCGTTTGCTTTCGATCACTTCAGCCATCCATTCTGGCGTTTGAAAGCCTTGGCCAATGCTGACCATGCAACCCATGATGTTGCGAATCATGTGGTGCAAAAAGGCATTGCCTTCAAACTCAAAACGCCAGTAGGGGCCGTGTTTGTGAATGTCGACTCGCATCATGGTTTTGACGGGCGACAAGGCTTGGCAACTGCTGGCCCTGAAAGATGTGAAGTCGTGCTCACCTAGCAAAAATTGGGAGGCTTGGCGCATGACTGATTCGTCCAAGGGGCGGTAGACCCAACCTGCACGACCAAACTCTAAGCTAGGGCGAACAGGCGACTCAAGCAAGATATAGGCATAGCGGCGCGATAAGGCACTGCCCCGAGCATGAAACTCCGCTGGAACTTCGTGCGCCCATTGAACAGAGATGTCATCGGGCAAATAACGGTTGGTGCCGCGCACCCAAGAGCCCATGTCGCGCTCAAGGGGTGTGTCAAAGTGAACCACTTGCATCAAACCATGAACGCCTGCATCGGTGCGGCCTGCGCACAGGGTGGTGACTTTTTGGGTGGTGAATTCTTTGAGGGCTTTTTCCAATTTGTCTTGGATGGTGAGGCCCGTGCTCTGGCTTTGCCAGCCCTGATAGGGCTGACCGTT
Organism: uncultured Burkholderiales bacterium; assembly: GCA_937897495.1. Taxonomy (GTDB): domain Bacteria; phylum Pseudomonadota; class Gammaproteobacteria; order Burkholderiales; family Burkholderiaceae_C; genus Limnohabitans_A. The sequence goes on along the minus strand of CALCBL010000441.1, from coordinate 4,343 downwards.
GTAGGTGATGCCCAAAGCGATTCTCACTGGAGCGTCTCAGTGCTTGCAGAGGATCTGACGCTGCCCAGCTTGTTGTTGGCTTGAGGCGTTAAATTTAAATTCAAATCGAGTGCCGTGATGTTGGCAGGCATCTCTAACTTGGCGCTGTGCGTCGCTATGCCAGCTGATTTCCCAATCTCTTCAGAAGACATCAAAGTGCTCAAGATATGACTTGATTTTCGACTTTGAATTCGAAGTCCTGCCCAAACAGCAAGCACGCCTAAAAGAGTAAGAGCGGCCCAAAGATAAGCGTTTTTGTGAGGTGCTTCTAGCAGGCGATTTAAGTTAAGAATGCCGGCGCCACTTTCGGCCGATTTGGTGCGAGTGGGTAGCGGTGCTTGACCCACGCTGATGGGTGCTGCGGCAGTGAGTTGCACCAATTGATTGACGTTCTCTTGCAGCGTGTCCAATTGTTTTTGAGCATCTTTCAAGGCACGCTGGGCAGCCAATCTTGTTTCTGCATTTTGCTTTTCTAGCTTAGCTTGCGAGAGTTTCAGTTGGTCTATGGTCACGCTTGGCGTGTTGGCGGCGGGATCTTCTTGCCCCACCTTGCCAGTCATTTGCCTGGACGGGGCTTGTGCATTGATGGCTTGAGGATTTTGAGCCGCAGCCTGAGAAAAGGCGATAAATTCTTTTTGTTGTGCGATGAGAAATTGACGTGCATCTTCTGTATCGATGGCGCGAACAGCAGTGGGTGAGGGTGCTTTAAGCACAGCACCAGCACGCAGCAAATTCACATTGCCCTGAATGAAAGCATCGGGCTGATTTTTGAGCAACGCAACCAACATCTGTTGTGTGCTCATGTCTTCAGAAAGCCACTTTTGAATGATTTGACTGGCACTTTCTCCTTTTTGAACGACGTGTTCAGTGGGAGCTTGTTGAGTTTGAGCTTGTACCTGAGCAGTTGCCGCTTGGGGCAGTTTGACTGGCGCATCGACTTTCACTGGCGCAGGTTTGAGCATCAAGGTAAATGCTTTTACCCATTTGCCTGATGGCGTTTGAGCTTCTATCAAAAGATCGACAAAATTCTCTGAGAAGGTTTGTGAGCTCAACAAGCGAATGCGTTTGTTGCCATCTGTTGTTTCTAACAGCTCAACTTGCAATTGACCAACAGCAGGCGTGAAAACCAAGCCCAGTTGTGCAAATCTTTCGGCGGGCGCGACCCTGACGGCCAGCTGCCCCCATTCTTCAGCTGTAGCACTTGAGACGCTGATCTCGGCGCGCAATGGCTCACCTTTGTTCGATTGCACCTCGATGCCGGCCAAGGTCAATGCGTGAACACTCAGACTCAGACAACCCAAGCCAACGCCAATGATGCGGAGCAAACCAACGCGCAGGATGGCTAAAAGGGCTTGGGATTGGGTCATTCGGGTTGAGTCATGAGCGCACAGCCATGGGCCTTTAAGCTGCCAACAAAATGCGCAGCATGCGGCGCAATGGCTCTGCAGCACCCCACAGCAACTGATCGCCAATGGTGAAAGCGCCTAAATACTCGGGGCCCATGGCCAACTTGCGGATACGTCCCACGGGTATGGTCATGGTGCCAGTCACCGCCACGGGTGTGAGGTGTTGCAAGGTGGCTTCGCGGGTATTGGGAACCACTTTGACCCACTGGTTGTCAGCGGCGATCATGGCTTCAATGTCGGCCACGGGGACATCTTTTTTCAGCTTGAAGGTAAGGGCCTGGCTGTGGCAGCGCATAGCGCCAACTCGAATGCAGAAACCATCGACAGGAATGGCGGGCTTGTTGAAGCTTTCGCCCAAACCCAAAATTTTGTTGGATTCGGCCATGCCTTTCCACTCTTCTTTGGCTACGCCCCAACCGAATTCGTCACGGTTCTTGCCAATGCCCATGTCTTTGTCGATCCAAGGAATGAGGGAGCCGCCCAGTGGCACGCCAAAATTGGCTGTTTCTGCATCCGAAAGAGCACGCTGTTTGGCAATCACTTTGCGATCGATTTCCAAAATGGCACTCTTCGGATCGTCGAGTAAATCTTTGACTTCGGCGTTCAGTGTGCCGTATTGAGTGAGTAATTCGCGCATGTGTTGCGCGCCACCACCGGAGGCTGCTTGGTAAGTTTGGGTGCTCATCCATTCAACCAAACCAGCCTTGTACAAAGCGCCCACGCCCATCAACATGCAGCTGACTGTGCAATTGCCGCCAATCCAATTTTTGCCGCCATTTTTCAATGCCGTTTGAATGACGGGCATGTTGACCGGATCCAAAATAATGATGGCGTCTTTGTCCATGCGCAATGTAGAGGCGGCGTCAATCCAATGACCGTTCCAGCCAGCAGCGCGCAGCTTGGGGAAAACTTCGGTGGTGTAGTCACCGCCCTGTGCAGTGATGATGATTTCGCAACGTTTCAGTGCATCGATGTTAAAAGCATCTTGCAGCGTCGTTTCGTTTTTGGCCATGGCGGGCGCTTTGCCGCCAGAGTTGGAGGTGGAGAAAAACAAAGGTTCGATCAAACCAAAGTCACCCTCGGCCTGCATGCGTTCCATCAAAACGGAACCCACCATGCCGCGCCAGCCTACAAGTCCTACCAATTTCATGTCATCACCCTTTCAATTTAATTTTGAGATTCCGACTCGTCGAGCCGGAAGGGCGTGACGAGTCTGAGCTGTTAGCCCTTGGTCGTTTTCGTGATGGCTTTCACAACGGCCTCGCCCATTTCGCGGGTGCTGACCTTTTGTGTGCCTTCAGACCAGATGTCGACCGTGCGCAAACCTGAAGCCAATACAGATTTCACCGCCGTCTCAATGCGATCGGCGGATTGGGCTTGGTTCAGTGAAAAACGTAACATCATGGCTGCAGACAGTATTGTAGCCAATGGGTTTGCAATACCCTTACCAGCGATGTCAGGTGCACTACCGTGGCTGGGCTCGTACAAACCTTGGTTTTTGCTGTTTAAACTGGCCGATGGCAGCATGCCAATAGAGCCAGTCAGCATGGAGGCTTCGTCGGACAAAATATCGCCGAACATGTTGCCCGTGACCACCACGTCGAATTTCTTGGGCTCTTTCACCAATTGCATGGCTGCGTTGTCGACGTACATGTGGTCTAGCGCTATGTCTGGGTACTCTTTGTGAACGTCAGTGACCACGTCTTTCCAAAACTGGAAGGTCTCAAGCACATTGGACTTGTCAACACTGGTCACTTTTTTGCTGCGCTTGCGGGCGGCTTGAAAGGCCACATGGGCAATGCGTTCAATTTCGGGGCGTGAATAACGCATGGTGTCGAAGGCTTCTTCGGCGCCAGGGAAGTGGCCATCTGTGGCCACACGGCGGCCACGAGGTTGGCCAAAGTAAATATCGCCGGTGAGTTCACGGATGATCAAGATATCAAGCCCAGAAATGAGTTCGGGCTTCAAGCTGGAAGCCCCTACCAATTCTTCGTAACAAATGGCGGGACGAAAGTTGGCGAACAAGCCGAGGTTTTTGCGCAAGCCCAAAATGGCTTGCTCTGGGCGCAAGGAACGCTCGAGTTTGTCGTATTTCCAATCGCCTACGGCGCCAAACAAAATGGCATCTGATTCTTTGGCCAGTTTCAAGGTAGATTCTGGCAAGGGATGACCGTGGGCTTCGTAAGCGGCGCCGCCCACAAGTGCTTCTTCCATTTCGAATTTCAAGTCGAGCGCATGCAAGACCTTGACGGCCTCTGCAACGATTTCGGTACCAATGCCGTCACCCGGCAAAACTGCAATTTTCATGGTGTATTGACTTTAAAGAATGAAAGCGTTTTAAGTTGTCCGAAGGATGTCAATGATTTTGGCAATGCCGCTATTTAAGCAACGTGCGCCAACCATGGCTTAGTGGCCAATCGTTCAGCTTCGAAAGTTTTGATTTTCTCTGCATGGCGCAGCGTTAAGCCGATGTCATCCAGGCCGTTGATCAAACAGTATTTTCGAAATGCTTGGACATCAAATGGAACTTCTTCACCTTGTGCGCGGACCACCACTTGGCGCTCAAGATCGATGGTGAGTTGGTAGCCAGGAAAGGCAGCCACTTCGTCAAACAATTTTGAAACGACGATTTCAGGCAAAACGATGGGCAACAAACCATTTTTAAAACAGTTGTTGAAAAAAATGTCGGCATAGCTGGGCGCAATCACTGCGCGGAAACCATATTGGTCAATGGCCCATGGCGCGTGTTCGCGCGATGAGCCGCAGCCAAAGTTCTTGCGAGCCAACAAAATAGAGGCGCCTTGATAGCGCGCTTGATTGAGAATGAAATCGGGATTGGGTTTGCGGCTGGCAGGATCCTGACCAGGAAAGCCTGCATCCAAGTAGCGCCATTCGTCA
>CALCBL010000440.1 GCA_937897495.1 uncultured Burkholderiales bacterium | reverse complement strand
TTTGCGCAGCTTGCAAAGCACGGTCTAAGTCAGGGATACGGGCATGCGCAACACGGCCAATTTCTTTGCCCGTGGCGGGATTAAAAACAGCCAGCGATTCGCCTGCTGCGGCATCACACCACTGGCCGTTGATGAAAAGTTGAGTATTGGGGTAGGTCATGATTGCTCCTTGTGAATTGATTGTATTTTCCATCAAATAAGCCTCGAATCGAAAGTCAGTGAAATGCGAGCCCATTTCTTCCCTTTACGACCCATGACGTATATCAGTGACACCACTAGCCGGCAGGTCGCGCTAGCTGATGCCGCCAGATCTATGATGCGCAGTTCAGTCTATTGACATCCTGCTTTTTTGTGCTGCAAGTTGAATGGCGCGAATAATGCGTTCATGCGCTCCACAACGGCACAGGTGTTTTTCTAGGGCCTGACAAATCTGCGCCCGTGTTGGATCTGGGGTGTTTTGTAACAAAGCGCTTGCACTGATCAAGATGCCGCTCAGGCAATAGCCGCACTGACCTGCGTTCTCTTCCAAGAATGCTTGCTGCAAAGCGTGGGGATTTTCTGCTGTGCCCAGGCCCTCTAGGGTGGTCACCGCATGGCCTTTCACCGACCAGAGCGGCAGATTGCAAGACGTTTGGGGGCGGCCGTCTACAAGCACCATGCAAGCACCGCACTCGCCTTCGCCACAACCCAGTTTGGGGCCCGACAAGCTCAACTCATTGCGTAAATAACTGAGCAAAGGGGTTTTGTCCGGCACGGTAAGTTCGATGTTCTTGGCGTTGATGGTGATCATGGTCTGGCTAGGCTTTTATCAGTTGGGTGCGTTCAGCGCCTGTAGGATGTGGTCTTGGGACAAGGGCAAATTGCGAACTCGAACTTCCAGTGCATCAAACAAGGCATTGCTCAGGGCGGCAGCCACGGGCCCTTGAACCGACTCGCCAGCACCCAGTGAGGGCTGCTCGGGCTGGTCAAGAACATGAATTTTCAACTCAGGTACTTCACTGAAACGCAAGATGGGATAGTCGGCCCAGCTTTGGGTTGTGATGCGCGTGCGGTCAAACTGAACCGCCTCTTTAAGAGCCCAACTCATACCTTGCAAAGCACCGCCTTCGGTCTGGTTGATGACGCCGTCTAGGTCTACCACACGGCCCACATCAACGGCTACATCGAGCTGCAACACTCGCAGTGTCTCGCCTGCCTGAACACGTGCCAGAACAGCGCACCACGCAGAGGTGTTTTTGTAGCGAGCCCAGGCCACGCCATGGCCAACACCCTCGGCTTTTGGCAGGTGCCACCAAGTGCTGCGATCAACCACTGCATTAAGAACGGCCAGGCTTCTAGGGTCCTGCATGTGCAGTTTGCGAAACTGCAAGGGGTCTTGGCCACTGGCATGGGCCAGCTCGTCCATGAAAGATTCTATGGCGAACACGTTGGCAAAGGCCCCCAGTGCCCGCATGGCTGAGGTACGAATTGGCATCACCGTCAGTCGGTGGTTCACCACATGCGTGTTGTCAAATGAATAGCCAGGAATAGCATTGCGGTCGGAGCCACCCCCTGCGGCCAATGGCGGGTTGATGGCCAAAGGCATGGGCTGCCCCTGTGCGCACTGCGAAGCCCCAAGCAAGGTCGGAATTAAAGAGCGACCTGGCCGAGAACTGTAACCATTGGCCCACAACTCGTGATGCCAGTGACTAATATGACCATGTTCGTTTAAGCGGGCCCTGAGTGACACCAGGTGGGCACTTCCCAGTGGTGCCTGCGAAAGCTCATCTGCCCGTGACCATACGACGCGCACAGGATGGCCGGGTTGGTGCATGGCCAACAGAGCCGCGTCAAACGCCACATCGTCGGCACCGTTGTGGCCATAACAACCAGCCCCCTCAACATGGCGCATGACAATGGACTGTTTGTCTAGTCCTAAAGCTTTTGTAAGGTCATCGCGCAAATTTTGGATACCCTGGCTGTGGGTCCAGACCTGCAGGGTCTGACCGTTCCATTGGGCCAGTGCACAACAAAGACCAATTGAGGCGTGGGCAATGTAGGGCTTGAAGTATTCGCGCGAAAGGCTCACCTCATCATCGTCAGCCTCGAGAATCTGCCCTTTTTGAAGGGTATGGGTTGTTTCATGCGGTGCGTTGCGCAGGAAGTCGGCCAAGTTGTGCATGTCTGGCAAGGAAGCCGACTCGCGCCAAGCAACCTGCTCTTGCAGTTGGCTTAGCGCAGCATCAGCCTCCATCTCAGTTGCCGCCACAACGCCAATAAAGCGGCCATCCACAATCAGATGTGTGGACGAGCCTGACCCAGTATCAAACACATTAGCAGGCACTGGTTGATCGGGATTGACCAATTGGGCAGTCACTGATGGCGCGCGAAGTACTCTGCCATGCCGCATGTCCGGCAAACGCAGATCGTGGATGAACCGGGGCTGTCCCATGATCTTTTCAAAAAGATCAATGCGTCGAACTTTGCCGTGGCCATGCAGCTTGAGTTCTGCAACGGGTTTGGGCTTGGCCAGACCTTCATATTCCCGATGCAGGCTGATGTTTTTAAGCCAATCCCAATAATCTCCCAGATTGCGACCTTGGGTATCGGTGAAGCGTCCTTGCTTGATACACACATTTTCTGCTGGCACACCATGGTGTTTGGCAGCCTCCTGAAGGGCCAGAAAACGAACTTCGGCACAGGCGTGACGAATGGCTGATCCGGAATCTTGGACTGAAATACTGCTGCTGGTCATGCCCTCATCAGGCCCTTCCAAGGTGCTTGCACTCACGATGTGCACCTGATTCAAACTTAGATCTAGTTCGTCTGCAGCAATAATCGACAAAGCCGTCAGAATACCCTGCCCTAATTCCACCTTCCCCGTGAACAATCTCAAGCGGCCGGGCTGAGAGAAATCAAGCCATTGCGAAAGTTGGCGGTTGGTGTGCAAATTACCCGGCAAGACAGGGCGACCATCGTTGCGGTCAACTGTAAAACCTCGCGGAACCGCTAAAGTCATTGAACGCGTCCGATGCGCTGAATGGTGACAGATGTACGGGCCAAGTCGGTCTTCCAAAATGCCTCAAGCTCGCTGCCGTCTAAGTATGAAATCTCACCCGCGGAGCTTTTGCCAACCGTTTCAATGAACTGGCTGTCTTGAGATGCAGCACGCAAGGCTCTGCGCAAAGTGGCCAAAACTTCAGGGGGCGTCCCAGATGGGGCAAACAAACCGGTCCACGGAACAAAATCAATGGGCACCCCCAGTTCAGAAAGAGTGGGCACGTCTGGTGCCTGTGCCCAGCGCTTGTTGCCATACATGGCTAAATAGCGCAGGCGACCGCTTTGAACGTGCGGCAAGGCGAGTGTGCGAACGGGGATGTTGAAATCTACTTGACCTCCCATCAAGGCCGTCAACATGGGGGCTCCACCCGCGTAAGGAATGTGACGTGCATCGGTTTGCGTGGCAGCCAGCAACATCTCAGCAGGAAAGTGGCTTATGCCATAGTTTCCGCTAGATGAATAAGTCAAGCCTTTCGGATTGGCTCGCATTGCGGCCACAAAATCTTGATACGTTTTGTAGGGGCTATCGGCACGCACCACCAAGCTCACAACATCAACCGTGACACGCGCTACAGGTACGAATTGATCTAGCGTGAAGGGTGCCTTTTGACCATTGAGAACCGCCTGCTCCGGAACACTGGCAACACTGGAAAGGGTGTACATCAGTGTGTAGCCGTCTGGATTGGAGCTGGCAACAGCTGCCGCACCAATGGCGCCCGAGGCACCTGGGCGGTTTACGATTAAAACTGGCTGGCCCAAAGCTTTATCAAAAGAAGCCTTGAGAGCACGGGCCGACAAATCTGCGATGCCGCCTGCAGGAAATGGCACGATCAAGGTGACTGGTTTTTGAGGGTATGCCCCCTGCGCCCACGCTGCCGATGACAACACGAGGGCCATCAGTATGGAAAGTCCTTTGAAAAAATTCTTTAACATGCCACGTCTCCTTATATCAATGAATCAAACAAACTTCAGCAATCATTTTTTACGATTGTTGAGGGAAATGCTGAAAAAGTCCATACTTTGCAAGCAGTGTGGTTTTGATATTTAATTTCACGGAATTTCTAATTTATTTCTAAGAAACGATGCACGTTTAATCATCTACTTCGCTTCCACGATCAAAATCTTTCAGCAACGCATAACGCTGATTTCTTTGTTCTTGAACCATGCGAATAACGCGCTTCATTGGCACACCCACCAAAGCAAGCGCATGCGTTGCCAACATCAATGATCCTTCAATTGTTTCGGGCACCACTTCGGCTGCCCCTGCTGCTTGCAGCTTCTCCAAGTCCAAATCGTCTTGTGTTCTAACAATGACTGGCACTTGTGGAGCATGCTCTTTGGTCAGCGCAAGCACACGCATTGCAGATGCGTTTTCTAAATAAGTCACCACCACGGCACTGGCTCGCACCAGCCCCACCGCCATGAGCGACTGCAAACGAGCAGCATCGCCATAGACAACTTGCTCACCATGCGACTGCGCGCGACTGACTCGGTCTGGATCCAAATCTAGGGCCATGTAAGGAACGTTTTGTGTCTGCAACAGCCTGGCTAAGTTTTGGCCACATCGCCCATAACCACAAATGATGATGTGCTTGTCGATGTCCATGCTTTTCTGCGCTATTTGAGTCATTCCTAAAGATTGCTGCAGCCAATCGTTAGCCGACCATTTCATGACCCATTCATTGGCGTTCAGGATGATGAAGGGCGAGACCAACATAGACAGCACCATGCTGGCCAGCACTGGATTAAGCCAATCTGCAGGAATCAATTGATTTTGACCGCCCAGTGTGAGCAACACAAAACCGAACTCCCCTGCTTGCGCCAAATACAAACCAGTGCGCAAAGAAATACCTTCACTGGCACCACTCAATCGAGTGAGAGCCGCAATGAGTCCGAATTTAAAAATAACGGGCACCGTGAACAAGAACAAGACGAATGCCCATCGATCCCAAATAATGCGCCAATCTAGCATCATGCCAATGGTGATGAAGAACAGGCCAAGCAAGATATCGTGAAAGGGCTTGATGTCCAACTCCACCCGGTGCTTGAATTCAGTTTCGGAAATCAACATGCCCGCTACAAAAGCGCCCAGTGCCAAGCTAAGTCCGGCAAGCTCAGTGAGCCAAGCCAAGCCCAATGTGATCAACAAGACGTTCATCACAAAAAGCTCTTCGCTTTGGCGGCGAGCCACCAGTAGCAGCCACCAACGCATCAGCCTTTGGCCGCCCGTCAGCAACAAGGTAATCAATGCTGCGCCTTTGAGCGCAGCCAGTAACAAAGCGGGTATCAATTCCTCTGGCGGCGCATTGAGGGCAGGAATAAGAACCAGCAACGGCACGACCGCCAAATCTTGGAAGAGCAACACGCCAACCACACGCTTGCCATGCTCAGTGTCCAACTCCAGACTGTCAGACATGAGCTTGATCACAATGGCGGTGCTGCTCATGGCCAAAGCACCCGACAAAGCCAGCGCCGTCTGCCAACTCATCTGCCACAAAGTGGGTGCCATGCTATTTAAAAACAGTGACCCCGTTGTGATCAACGCTATGGTCAGCACCACTTGGAGGACACCCAATCCAAACACATGCTTTTTCATGGACTTCAACTTGGGCAAATTGAATTCGAGGCCAATGACAAACATCAGAAAGACCACACCAAACTCGGCCAGATGGCGGATGCTTTCGGAGTTTTGCGCCAAAGCAAGTGCGTTAGGGCCAATTAAGACGCCCACAAGCAAATAGCCCAGCATGGGCGGTAGCTTTAGCAGACGACAACCCACGACCCCCAAAACGGCGGCCAACAGGTACAAAAGCATTAATTCCAAGGATGTCATAAGGCTATCCTAACTAAATAAATTGCCTTTCGCCTATTTGCTCTATCTTTTGAGATGAAAAGCCAAATGCTTGCTAAACAAGAGGTCATTTAACTATGCGCGAACTAGATCAATTCCTTAACGCTCGTAATCTTCTGATAAAGCAGCGTACAAATTATGATGCTGCCTACGCAGAATTCAGTTGGCCGAAGTTAGATACCTTTAACTGGGCCATTGATTACTTTGACGCCATCGCCCAAAACAACACTGCGCCAGCACTGCACATCGTTGAAGACTCGGGTCATCAGTCCCTGTTAAGTTACGAAGAACTATCGAAGCGGTCCAACCAAGTGGCGAACTGGCTGATAGAACAAGGCGTTCGAAAAAGCGACCGCATTT
>CALCBL010000439.1 GCA_937897495.1 uncultured Burkholderiales bacterium | reverse complement strand
CTAGAAGCCAGACGCCTGGCAGGCTTCGAGGAAGAAGAGTTGATTTATTTAGCGGCTAATGGCTTGTAAGCCGTAACATCAATTTCAACTTTGGCATCAATCATCAAGCGAGCCTCGGTTGTTGAACGCGCGGGACGGTGGTTGCCAAAGCACTCCATGTAAACACGGTTGAAACTCCCAAAGTCACGTGCATCATTGAGCCACACCGTCGCCTTGCACACGTCATCCAAGTTGCACCCAGCCAAGGCCAGTGCCTGCTTTAATCGTTCAAATACTTGACGAGTTTGAGCCTCAATGCCGCCTGTGACCACTTCGCCTTGATCATTGGTAGGGACTTGGCCAGATACAAAAACAAAATCTCCTGCTCGCGTAGCAGGTGACAAAGGCCGGGCCAAACGATCTGATGCAATGGGTGAGGAACCCAACATTTCTACTGGCATTTTTATCTTTCTATCCACATAACATATAGGTGTCCTTCAAAAAATGACTAGGTCTATTTGAAGTACAAGGAGAGCTTACAAGCTCATTTTGACTTTTATTTACAGGAAAACCCTATTTACAAGATATTTACACTTGTATTAGAGTCGAAAATGTAAATAATTTACATTTTTAGATTTCAACCTAAGGAGATTTTCATGCTGCGTCTGCCCCGTCGACATTTGCTGGCATTGCTGCTGGCTACTTTGCCCTTTGCGGCGCTGGCTGCACCCCCAAAGGGTGGCGCTGCCAATTTGGCCATGATTGGCGAACCACAAAGTCTTGATCCAATGGCATCTACTGCTGACTTGGTGGGCACCATCATGCAGCACGTCTACGAAACGCTGTATGCGTTTGACAGCAAATGGAATGCTGTGCCAATGCTGGCCGATGGTATGCCCCGCGTATCTGCCGACGGTATGACTTACACCATCAACATTCGCAAAGGCGTCAAGCTTCACAGTGGTCGCGATTTGGATTCACAAGATGTGGTTGCCTCATTGAAACGATGGATGGAAATGGCCCCAAGGGGTAAATCGGTCGGCAAAGATACCGTGAGTTTAGAAGCCAAGGGCACTAACACCCTTGAGTGGAAATTCTCAGCACCCAGCGCTTCATTGTTGGCCCAATTGGCATTACCCTCAGGTATGGCCATCATCATGGCCAAAGAAACTATTGCTAGTCCCTTGGTGAGTTTTGTCGGAACTGGCCCCTATAAATTCAAGGAGCGCAAGCCTGATCAATTCGTAGTCCTCACTCGCTTTGACGCGTACAGCGCACGCAGCGAAGCGGCTTCTGGCTACGCAGGCAAACGCGAAGCTCTTTTGGATGAACTTCGCTTCACACCTGTACCCAACGCCAACACACGCGTTGAAGGCGCCTTGTCTGGTCAGTTCCATTTTGCAGATCAATTGAATGTGGACGCCTTGCCGCGTGTTGAAAAAGGGGGAGCTGGCGTAGTACCCATCATCACACCGTCGTTCGGATTTCCTTACATGGTATTCAACACCAAGGAGGGTGTCATGGCCAATCAGGGCGTTCGCCAGGCCATTCAAATTGCGATTGGTGAAGCTGAAATGCTAACGGCTGCGTACGGCGACAAACGCTTCTTCACATTGGAAGGCAATCACTTTCCGCAAGGCACACCCTTTTACTCAACTGCAGGCACTGATCAGTACAACAAACAAGATGCCAAACGCGCTAAAGATATGGCTGACAAAGCCGGCTATAAAGGCGAGACCATTCGCTTGCTGACAAGCCGACAGTACGAATTCCATCACACCATGGTGCAAGTCATGGCTGAACAATTGCGTGCTGCTGGTTTCAAACCAGAGATGCAAGTTGTCGATTGGGCCACTTTGGTTCAGCGACGTGGTGACTCCAAAGTCTGGGATATTTACATGACTCACTCTGGCCAATTACCTGAACCCATGTTGTCGCCTCCTCAATTGGGTGAAGGTGCGCCTGGCTGGTGGAGTACACCTGCAAAGGCAAAAGCCTTGGGCGAGTTCAACCAAACCACAGATCCCGCCAAACGCGCTCAATTGTGGTCTGCCGTGCAACAAGTGGTCTACACAGAGGTGCCTTACATCAATGTGGGCAAATTCAGCAGTTTGTCGGCACGTTCTTCCAAGTTGGAAGGCTACACACCAGCCACTTGGCCCTTCTTTTGGAACACTGGCTTGGCCAAGTAAATGACTGCATCAACAAGCTTGTTTAAGGCCTTTTTCTACTCATAAAATTGGCTTTCTGAATGAACTTCAATCACCTTGGACGCTCGTTGGCAGGCCGTTTTGGCGGCATGCTAGCCGTGCTGTCCTTGGTGTCAGTGCTGGTTTTTATATTGACTCGTCTGGCAGCAGGTGATCCTATTGCATTGTTGCTAGGTGATCAAGCCAGTTTGCAAGACATTGAATTGACCCGACAACGCTACGGGCTAGATCAACCTTTACTGGCTCAATTTTTATATTGGGCCACTGAAATTCTAAAAGGCAATTTAGGCCAATCCATCTTTCTCCAAATGCCCGTGACGCAGGTTTTACTTGATCGCGTTGAACCCACCTTGTCGTTGGCTGTTTTGGCCGTGAGTATGGCCATGCTGATTGGTGTTCCTTGTGGCATAGCTGCAGCAGTTTGGAGAGGAAAGCTGATTGACCAATGTGTCAGCACACTCGCCATGCTGGGAGCCAGCATGCCCAGTTTTTGGATGGGATTGGTCTTGATTCAGTTGTTTGCGGTAGGCGCTGGCTGGTTTCCTGTTTCTGGTTATGGCGACCCCGGCGCACCTTGGAACATCAGACTTCACCACCTGTTATTGCCGGCCTTTGTTTTGGGCACTTTGAATTCTGCGCTGATCATTCGCTTTACGCGCGCCTCCATGTTGGACATCTTGAACGAAGATTACATTCGCACTGCACGCTCTAAAGGTTTGTCAGAAATCAGTGTAGTGTTAAACCATGGTCTGCGAAACGCTTTGGTCCCCATCCTCACTGTCTTTGGCTTAACCTTGGCACTTATGATTGGTGGAGCCGTGGTCACTGAAACTGTTTTCAATTTACCAGGGCTTGGTAATTTGGTGGTCCGGGCTGTTCTAAGACGAGATTAC
>CALCBL010000438.1 GCA_937897495.1 uncultured Burkholderiales bacterium | reverse complement strand
AATCGACTCCAGGAACTAACCCCCAAACTCATGCCAGTATCTGCAAATTTAGGACGCTCCCGAGGAGATGCTGCAGCGGTGTAACCCACTGGCCCTGTCTGGGCCATCAAGCCCAGCGCCTCGATGTACACCAGCATTCGAATGTAGACATCGTCATCGGGTTCGTTGGCACGAATCAAACCTGCCAGTTCCTGTCTTATTTTTTCCGGATCAAACACATGGTCAAATCGCATGACCTTCATCCCGGCTTGCAACCGCTTCAAGTGCTCTGCCAAGCGAAATATCTTGAATTCACCGGTGACCGGATTTCGATAGGCACGAAGCCCCTCAAACAATGCTGTAGCGTAGGTCATGCCCAATGTCATTGGATGAACTTTGGCCTCTGCATAAGGCATCAATTGGCCATTTTGCAAAATGATATTGGCTTGCCACATGACGCTCAATCCTTTTTGAGTCCAATTTCCGGTATCAAACGCCCCATCTGTCGGTAAACCCCAGTCACGGATGCCGTGAATTCAGCATGGCCCTGATAAGCGATAGACCCTTTGAGCTTGTTGACCAAGTCTGCAAATCCAGGAGTTTTGACCATGTCAGCCGCTGCGGCATTCCACTCTTTGATCACTTCAGCAGGCATACCTGCGGGTCCTGCAACTCCATAAAAAATAGGAACTGAAATCGGAAAATTCAATTCTTTGTAAGTAGGCACGCGAGGGTATTCAGGGATTTTGTCTGGACCACTCTCGGCCAAAAGCCTGATCGTTCCGGCAGCTGCGTGTGGAGGAAACTCGGCAGCAACCAGCGCTTGGATCTGACCACCAAGCAAGCCATTCATAGCATCGGCGCCTCCCTTATACGGAACATAAGTAGCTTGTATACCTGCCGCGCGAAATGCAGCTTGTGTCGAGATATGCGTTCCACCATTGGTAGCCGCTGTAGACCAGAACAATTTGTTGGGGTTGGACTTGGCCCAAGACATCAACTCTTCAATGGTCTTGTGGGGAGAATCCGATTTGACAAAAAGTGGCTGTGCACTGACCAAGGTCTGAAACAAGTAGGTAAAGTCTTTTGAAGGGTCATAGCTCACGGTCTGAAAATATGGCGCTACCGTGAATGGACTTGTTGTAGCCAATGCGACGGTATAGCCATCAGGCTTGGCCCTAGCCAAAATTCCTGCCGCAATCGTGGCGCCAGCGCCAGGCTTGTTGTCGACCAAGACTGGCACTTTCCAACGCTCTCTTAAAAAGTCAGCAATCCAGCGAGATGAAATGTCACCCCCACCCCCTGGCGCAAAGCCAACGATGATTGTGACTTGTTTCGATGGGAATTTATCTGGTGCTTGGGCTTGCGCCGTGGTGAATGCCCATAGCGATGCAATGAACATCACCGTTTTTACAATTGAAATTGACATGTTGGTCTCCATTTATTGATTGACAGACAAAACTAGTCCTGCACGCTCAATGGCAACGTCTAGCCATGCAGGCGAAATAAAACCTTGCGATATTGAAGCGATACGCAAACGCTCCTTTTCCATTTTCTTGACCACTTCTTTGGCAACACTGGCGATAGATAAAAGGGGAACGACCACAACACCATCATCATCCCCTACGATCAAATCGCCAGGATGAACCGACACACCGGCACAGTCAATGGTCATCTGAAGCCAAGCTGGCCCATCTTTTCGGCACTGCTGAGCATAAATACTAGCTGCAAATACTGGCCATTGCTCAGCACGCAATTTTTCTGCATCTCGCACTGCACCGTTCAGGACAATTCCGGCAAGCCCTTTGTGCATGGCAGCCATCGCCATGATTTCGCCTACTGGTGCTCCCAAGGCGCCGCCTGATTGCTCAGCCACGATGACATCGCCGGCTTTGGCCTCTCTTACCGCCACATGCATACCGAGATTGTCTGAAGGCGGCAATTTGAGTGTGTAAGCTGGTCCAAGCAGATGCATGCCGGGCCGTAGGGCGCGGACCGATGAGTTCATGACATGGCCCGGACCTAAAACATCGCTGATGGTTGCCACAGGCAAGTGACGATAGGCCTCGATAAGGTCCATGGAGGGGCGTTCGAAAGCAGGTCCAATCGTCAACATGTCTTTAACCTCTCATTGCTTTGAGTTGGTGTGCGTATCCCGATGCATCAATCTGAACATCAATCAGGCATGGCCCACCTGCATTGAGCGCTGTTTGCAGCGCTAGCGCATATTCCTCTTCATTGTGAACCGAGAAACCTAAACCGCCCAATGATTGCATCGTACCCGCAAAGTCATGCTTGCCCCATCTTACGCCTCGAGTTGGAAATTGCCGGCTTTGCTGTTTGATGTCAATGAGCGAAAGTGCGCTGTCATTGAAAACAACCACCACAATGTTGGCTTGCGTTTCGACAGCAGTACACAATTCACCTAAGCACATCATCAAGCCACCATCACCTGTGAAACACATCACAGCTTGTGAAGGATCATCCAATGCACAGGCAATGGCTGCAGGCAATGCGAAGGCCATGGACGCCAGTCCATTTGATATCAGCACGTCCCCAGGTCGGGTGCTGGGAAAAAAAGCGGTTGCAGAAAACATGTGTGCCCCAGCATCGACAGACATGCGAGGCGTGATTTTTTTATGGGCACAGGCCTGCGCGGCCAATTGCACCACTTTGTCGGGCGCAACACCAAATTTAACAGGTGGGTAGGCCAACTTCTCTTGTACTTGCGTTCGAATTTTCAACCATTCCCATGGTTGCCAGTCGGATCGGTGATCATGGAGTGTGCCATTCAGTTGACTCAGGATTTCATCAAGAGAACCTGTCACTCTGGCCTCAGGTTTTACATAGTGCACAAAATGTTCTACCTGAGAAATCTCACAAACCGCTTTGCCATATCGCCAGGGTTGCAAGATCATTTCAACTGGGTCCAATCCAATCAAGACCATCAGGTCTGACTGCGCAATGCACTCTTCCTCTTGACTTCCGCCGGTAAAAACACCCACGACCTGAGGATCTTCATCGGAGACAACCCCTTTGGCCTTGTAGGTCGGCAAGACAGGGCAGGCAAGCAATTGGGCCAATTGCCTGACTTGCTTTGCATGCTGACGGGCCTCTAGTCCGATAATCAAAACAGGTCTCTTGGCATGACCCAAGAGTTTCTGAACTGCTGCAAGATCTTCTAATGAAAATGCAACATGGTTGGATGGTCTGGTTATTAGACTTGTAGTTGGCACAAAGCGTTTAGCCGTTTCGCTTGTCAACTCGATGTGCACGGGCCCAAACGGCGCAGATGCAGCCAGCGCCAGCATGGCGTCGATCTCAGCAACAGGATCAGGTCCTTCAAGACGACTGAAACCTTTGACCACAGGCGCCAACATTTCCTTTTGATCGAACACCTGGTGGGTGATGTACGCCAATTGCTTGGGTGTGAAACCATCGGTAATCACGAGAACGGGGGCACGATCAAGAGACGCGTAGGCTACACCGTTTGCACTGTTGGCGACGCCCGGCCCTTTGGTCATAATGGCGACACCCGGTATGCCCGTAGTCTCGGCCATTGCACCCGCCATCATGACTGCTGCATTTT
>CALCBL010000437.1 GCA_937897495.1 uncultured Burkholderiales bacterium | reverse complement strand
CGTGTAAACCATGGCGTTGATCGAAGAGCTGCCGCCAATCACTTTGCCTCGTGGCTGAAATCCTTTGCGACCCTTAAAACCAGCCTGTGGCACGGTGTTGTAGCCCCAGCTGTTGAGGTTCAAAGAGGCGGTGGCTGCAAATCCCAAGGGCGCACGAACAAACACCGAGTTGTCGGGGCCGCCAGCTTCAAGCAAACACACAGAAGTATGCTGATCTTCACTCAAACGCCCCGCTACGCAGCAGCCTGCAGAACCACCTCCGACCACCACATAATCAAATTCAGAATGCGTCATGCGAATTACCTCGTGACAATGGGAAAATTACCGGGCGCTTTGTCGATCAAACTGAAAAACAAAGCCAAATCAATTGTGCTGCCTTGGATCTTGGTTTGATCGGACAAGAGCAAGTCTTTGCCGCCTGCTTGGCCCAACACCATCTTGATGAAAAATGGCTTGGTCAGGGTGAGGGTTGCATTCGCATTTTGATCAGGTCGCGCCTTCACATGGTGCAACACTGAATTATCAAGAGACAAGACAAAACTTTGTTGGGTGTCTGAAAACACCAAGTTGATTTTCAATTTCTTACCTTCGGCCTTGGGCGCATTGAGTGACGCGGCCATGGCCTCCAAAAACCGCTCGATGGGAGTTTGGGTCAGCATGTCGATCATGGCTTCGCGCGGCATGCCTTTTTCGGGTGTACCTTGTCGCAACTCCAGCGCACCGGTTAGGTAAAAGTTTCGCCAAGCCGATGACTCGGCCGCGAAGCCCAGTTTTTCAAAAGACTGCGCCAACATTTCCTTGGCTTGGGTATGTTTGGGCGCCACATAGACCGCATGTTTGAGCAGCTCGGCCGCCCAGCGGTACTCTGCTTTAGCCATGGCCTCTTGGGCTGCCGCCACCACTTTGTCGACCCCGCCCATGAGCTTGACGTATTTTTCAGAGGCTTCCAAAGCGGGCAAAGGATCCAGATTGGAAGGGTGGGCATCAAACCAGCCCATGTAGTTTTGGTAGACCGCTTTCACATTGTGCCGAACCGTGCCGTAATAACCACGCACACTCAAATGCTCATCAAGTGAGGGGGGCAGACGAAGGTTTTCAGCAATTTCGGCAGCGTTCAAGCCCGCATTCATTTGCCGCACCGTTTGATCGTGAATGAACTGATAGGTGTCTCTTTGTTTGACAATGAAGTCTTGAATATTGGCAGCCCCCCAGACCGGCCAATGATGCTGATTGAACACCACTTCAGAATTTTGTACATGGCGCAAGGAGTCGTTTAAATAGGAAGCCCACTTGGTGGCATCTCGCACCTTGGCACCGCGCAAGGTATAAAGGTTGTGCAAAGTGTGGCCCATGATTTCAGCGCCGCAAAACGCCTTGAAGTCAGGCAAATAGAAAGTGAACTCCGAGGGCGCCTCGCTGCCAGGCACGTTATGGAAAACAAAACGAACGCCATCAATCAGCAGTTCTTTTGTTTCTGATTCAACGGTGATGTTGGGTTGCAAAATACCGAGTTTTCCAAACGCCACCGCTTTGCCCAAACCATTGTCGACAAGCCCTGTTGGACTTTTGGCTAAGTTGCTGCCATACATGTACATGGCACGGCGGCCCATGGCGGGCCCCATCAGAATATTTTCACTGGTGGCCTCTTCCATAAAGCCAGAAGGTGCAACGATGGGCAGTTTTTGCGCCTTGGCTTCCTCTGCGCTTACCACGCCCAATGCCCCACCAAAATGATCGGCGTGGCTGTGCGTAAAAATGAGGCCAGATACTTTTTGCGGGCCCAAATGCTGGCGTGCAAAAGCCAGTGCCGCCGCCGAGGTTTCTTGTGCGGTCAGGGCATCGACCACAATCCAGCCCGTCTTGCCTTGAATCAAGGTCATGTTGGCCAGATCAAAACCCCTTAATTGCCAGATGCCCTCGGTCACTTTGAACAAGCCAATTTGATTGTTCAAAGTGGCTTGGCGCCACAAACTTGGATTGACTGTTGCGGGTGCATTGCCTTGTACAAAGGCAAATGCATCAAAGTCCCAAATGACCTTGCCCTGTGCATCTTTAACCTGCCCAGTAGGTGCTGCTACAAAGCCTTTTCTGGCATCGCTTTTTTCAAGCCAATCGGCACCGCCTGAATGCACAGGTACTTTGGATGAACTTGATGTTGAATCTGACTTCTGACATGCCGTCAAAGCACAAATGACCATGAACACACCAAACAGACGGCTCCACCGAATCAACTCATAAAAACGACCACGCATTGATAAACTCCTTAGCGTGCTTTATAAACCACGACTGCCCATTGGACTAGGGGTAATACCCTGTTCATTTGGAGATCATGCGGCATACTTAACACATCAAACTGCACAGTAGATTCTATTTTGACGACAGCCATTCAAGATCGCCAGAACCCATCGCCCTCTTACGTAGATAAGAAGCGTTTTGCATGGTTATTGTCTGTCGTGGGGCCTGCTATCGCACTGGTGGGCACGGTTGCGGTTTCTGTTTTTGGAGTCAGCAGCTGGATCTTATTTTTCCCTTTTGTTTTCTATTACTTCTTTGTGCCATTTTTAGATTTCCTGATTGGCGAGGACATCAGCAATCCACCCGAGTCATCGATTGAGGCTTTAGAAGCCGATGCCTATTACCGATGGATCACTTACGCAACCATTCCAATCTTATGGATTGCTGTTATTTTTAACTGCATTTTTCTGTGCACCTATTCATTGACGACATTGGAATGGGTCGCCACCGTTATGGCCACCGGATCGGTTTTAGGTTTTGGCTTAAACGTTAGCCATGAACTAGGCCATAAACTGCAAACAGTGCCTCGCAAAATTGCACTGTTCAATACGGCTTTGGGTGCCTACGGTCACTTCTCAATTGAGCACAACAGGGGTCATCACCGCCATGTGAGCACGCCCGAAGATCCAGCATCTTCCAAAATGGGAGAGAACATCTATCAATTTGCTTGCAGAGAAATGCCTGGCGCAGCCCTTCGAGCATGGCGACTTGAAGCAGATCGACTGCAGCGGCAAAATAAATCTGTCTGGCATTTTGAAAATGAAATTCTTCAAGCGCTTTGCTTAACAAGCTTGATATACGGCACCCTCATTGGCCTGTATGGCTTAGACATGGTGGTCGTTCTCATTCCAGTGGCAATTTGGGGTGCGTTTCAGCTGACATCGGCCAATTACGTTGAGCATTACGGCATTCAAAGACTCAAGACAGCCAACGGCAATTACGAAAATTGCCAACCACACCACTCATGGAACAGCAATCATTTGGTTTCTAACTTGGTATTGTTTCAACTGCAGCGTCATTCGGACCATCATGCCCATCCGAGCCGCAGCTACCAATCACTGCGTGATTTTCCTGAGCTTCCCAGGTTGCCCTCTGGTTATTTTGGGATGTTTTTCTTGGCTTACTTGCCGCCTCTTTGGTATCGGGTGATGGACCCGCTTTTGATCCAAACACTCAACGGCGACGTCTCAAGAATCAACTTCCTGCCAAGTGCCAAGAATCGACTTATCAAAAAATTTGGACTTGCAGCGCAACAGTAATTTAAAGCACATTGT
>CALCBL010000436.1 GCA_937897495.1 uncultured Burkholderiales bacterium | reverse complement strand
TTGAGAATGAAATCTAAATTTCGTCATGTTGCCTTATTTGGCAAGTACCACACCACAGTTTCTGGGTCTGCCCTAGAAAACTCGCGCCGTGTGATGGACGATGTCGCCCAATTCATCAGCCGCATTGGTGCCGAGGTGGTTCTAGAACACGGCACTTCTGAGCATTTGGGCCTGAACGTTTACCCCACCCTCAAAATGGCCGATATCGGCAAGCAGTGCGATTTAGGTGTGGTCATTGGCGGCGACGGCACCATGCTGGGCATTGGCCGGCAAGTGGCGCCGTTTGGGCTGCCCCTCATTGGCATCAATCAAGGTCGGTTAGGTTTCATTACAGACATTCCTATTGAGGAATACGCCCAAACACTCAAACCCATGCTCATGGGCAGTTTTGAAGAAGAGCAACGCAGCATGTTGCATGCGCAAGTTTGGCGCAGCAAACATTGCGTGTTCGATGCATTTGCCATGAACGATGTGGTGGTCAACCGCGGCGCCACTTCAGGCATGGTGGAACTGCGCATTGAAGTTGACGGCCGCTTTGTGGCCACGCAGCGCGCAGACGGTTTGATTGTGGCCACGCCCACTGGCTCGACAGCCTATTCTTTGTCGGCCGGTGGCCCCTTGATGCACCCCAACTTGGGTGGCTGGGTCATTGCGCCTATTGCGCCTCACACACTTTCAAACCGCCCCATCGTGCTGCCAGATACGTCCAAAATCAGCATTGAACTCGTGTCTGGCCGCGACGCCAGCGCCAACTTTGACATGCAGTCATTGGCCAGCCTCATGATCGGCGATCAAATTACTGTAGAGCAGTCTTCCCACAAGGTGCGCTTTTTGCACCCGCAAGGCTGGAACTACTTTGACACCTTGCGCAAAAAAATGCACTGGAACGAGGGGGGTGTGTAAGCCATGGCTTTGCGGCACATCAGCTTGCGCGACTTTGTCATTGTTCGCGAACTCGACTTAAACCTCTCGCAAGGTTTTAGCGTGCTCACAGGCGAAACGGGCGCTGGCAAATCTATTCTGATTGACGCCTTGCAAATGGCGTTGGGCGAGCGCGCCGATTCAGGTGCAGTCCGAGAAGGCGCAACGCGCTGCGAAGTATCGGCCGAGTTTGATTGCCCTGCGCAAGCGCATGCCGTGCTAGAAGATGCCGGCTTTGAAGTTTCAGACACCTTGCTCTTAAGACGCAGTGTGGACACCCAAGGCAAAAGCCGTGCATGGGTCAATGGCAGCCAAGCCACCGCCACGCAATTGCGGGCCTTGGGCGAAATGCTGCTAGACATTCACGGCCAACA
>CALCBL010000435.1 GCA_937897495.1 uncultured Burkholderiales bacterium | reverse complement strand
CTTAGATCAGCGTAATGCCGCTGTTCTTCAGAGGTATCGTTCGCACACGCTTACCCGTCGCTCTGTAGAAAGCATTTAATACGGCCGGCGCCGCTACAGAAATAGTAGGCTCGCCAATTCCGCCCCAGTCTTTGCCCCCGCCCTCAATAATGATGGTCTCTACGGGTGGCATTTGTTTTAAGCGGATTGAACCAAAAGTGTCGAAATTGGTTTGCTCAATTCGACCATTCTTGACAGTGCACTCCTCCTCAAACAAGGCAGATAAGCCATACACAAATGAGCCCGATACTTGGCGCTGAATTTGTGCTGGGTTGACCGCATACCCTGGATCGGTTGCGGCCACAATTCGATGAATCTTGATCTTATTGCCATCGGTCACAGAAAGCTCGCAGGCTGCAGCAACCCAACTTCCAAAGGAGCTTTGTTGCGCAATGCCGCGAAACACACCAGCAGGGGCTGGCTTGCTCCAACCAATCCGCTCTGCAACGGCATTCAGTACTGCCAGGGTACGGGGGTGGTTTGCAGAATACTTGCGCCTAAATTCCCAGGCATCAACGCCAGCATACTCTGCGAGTTCATCCATGAAGCACTCCATGAAGACCGCATTTTGGTTAACGTTGACTCCCCGCCAGAAGCCAGGCGGTACGTGGGTATTGCGCATGGCATGGTCAATCATCAAGTTCGGGAAGTCATAACCAATGCCATGCTCACCGCCTTTGGCCACACCCTGGAACACCAATGGATCCATGCCTTTGTTTTGCGCCACGATGGCAGGACGCACTGAAGCCAAAATCGATTGCCCCGACAAACGCATATGCACGCCAGTCAAATTTTTCTTGTCATCAAAGCTACCCGTCATCTTGCACATCATGATCGGGTGATAACGGCCCTGCGTCATGTCCTCTTCACGCGTCCAGATTAACTTGATTGGCGTGCCTGGCATTTGCTTGGCGATATTGACCACCTGCGTGGTGTAGTCCTGGAATGCGCCGCGACGACCAAAGCCACCACCCAAATTAACCTTGATCACATCGCACTTGTCAGCGGTAAGTCCAGATGCTGCAATGACTGCGGCCAAAGAAGCTTCGCCATCTTGGGTTGGAACCCAGGCGCGGCAACTGTCTTGATTCCAGACGGCCGTTGCATTCATGGGTTCTAGAGGTGCATGGTTCAAGAAAGGATAGAAAAACTGCGACTCAATCGTTTTAGCAGCAGTAGATGCAACCGTTTTAAAGTCACCATTGGCATTGCCCACAAAGGCTTGGTCTGCCTTCAGGCCCTCTTCCAGGCGTTTCAAAATATCAGCCTGCTGCACCGATGCGTTAGAGCCTTCATCCCAAACAATCGGCAACTGATCCATCGCCATCTTGGCCTGCCAGAAGGTGTCGGCAACTACCGCAACTGCAGTATCGCCAACTTGGACAACCTTCTTGACTCCCTTCATGCCGTTGACTTTACTGGCATCAAAACTTTTTAATTTGCCGCCAAAAACTGGGCACTCCTTGATCGTGGCATTCAGCATGCCTGGCATCTTTAAATCAATGGCATAAATCTGTTTGCCCGTTACTTTGTCGGCCAAGCTATCGAGGCGATCCACTGGCTTGCCGATGACTTTCCAGCGCTTGGGATCTTTGAGTTGAATTCCTTTTGCATCAGGTACCGGCAACTTGGCGGCCGCAGCGGCAACCTTACCAAAGCTGACTGTCCGTCCGCTGGCTTGGTGAGTGATGATGCTGTTTGACGCCAAACATTCGCCAGGAGCTACACCCCACTGATTGGCAGCGGCCTCAATTAACATGAGGCGCGCTGCAGCGCCGCCTTTGCGGACGTAATCTTCCGATGTCCGAATACCACGGCTACCTCCGGTCGAGAAGGATCCCCAAACGCCTTTGCGCTTCAGACTCTCACCGGGTGTGGGGTAGTCGACCGTCACTTTGCTCCAATTGCACTCGAGCTCCTCGGCTACCAATTGGGCTAAACCGGTAATGGTGCCCTGCCCCATTTCCGAACGAACGACACGAATCACAACAGTATCGTTTGGCTGAATCACAACCCAAACGCCTATTTCTGCGGCGCTGGCGTTGCTTGCTGTGGTGGCATTAGCCGAGCTGATAACGCCGGGAAAGTCCAAGCCAATTGCCAGGCCCGCTGTCACAGCAGATGAGCCCACAATGAAGTTGCGACGGGATAAATTAGGTACAGGTGCGTTCATGGTTTTCTCCTCAAGCCTTTGCTGCAGCATGGATTGCGGCACGCACTTCTTGGAAAGTGCCGCAACGGCAAATGTTCGTCATTGCGGCATCGATGTCTGCATCAGTGGGTTTAGGTTTCTGCCGCAGAAGAGCGGTAGCAGCCATGACCATGCCGTTTTGGCAATAGCCGCACTGTGGCGCCTGTTTTTCGACCCAAGCTTGTTGGACTTTGCTTAACTTGCCGCGTACCGAGAGACTCTCAACCGTCTCGACTTTTCTGCCCGCAACAGCGCTTACCGGCA
>CALCBL010000434.1 GCA_937897495.1 uncultured Burkholderiales bacterium | reverse complement strand
CGCTATTACTGGGAAGACATGCAACCGGGCAGTGAACGAGATTTGGGCAGCATCACACCCACTCGCGAAGAGATCATTGCATTTGCCACGCAGTTTGACCCTCAGCCCTTTCACCTAGACGATGAAGCCGCCAAGGCGTCTATTTTTGGTGGGCTTTGCGCCAGCGGCTGGCACACCTGCTCTATGGCAATGCGCCTGATGGTGACCAACTTTTTGCAAGACGCTGCCAGCTTGGGATCGCCAGGGTTGGAAAATGTGCAATGGAAAAAACCCGTCATGGCCAACGACACCCTGCGCTTAACGCACACCATCTTGGAATCAAGGGCCATGCGCTCCAAACCCGATGTAGGCCTGGTGCGAACCCAATGGGAAATGCACAACCAGCACGGTGACTGCGTTCTCCACATGGAAGGCTGGGGCATGTTCAGGCGCCGTCATCCAGCTGCCGCGCCTGCCAGCAACGATTAAGATTCATACTCACACACCTTTCAGGCCATTAGGATTCTTCATGACTGCCACCGCCATTGCTCATTTCATTTCTGGTCACAAAGTCTCGGGTTCCTCTTCCCGTGCGCAAGACGTTTTCAACCCAGCCACGGGCGCCGTCACAGGCCGTGTGAGTTTGGCCAACACACAAGATGTCGATCAAGCCGTCGCCGCGGCTCAAGCTGCGTTTCCAGCTTGGGCCGACACGCCGCCCTTGAGGCGAGCACGTGTGATGTTCAAGTTTCTTGAGTTGCTCAATCAGCACAAAGACACCTTGGCGCACATGATCACGGCCGAGCACGGCAAAGTCTTCACAGATGCGCAAGGCGAAGTCACTCGCGGCATCGACATTGTGGAATTTGCCTGCGGCATTCCGCAATTGCTCAAAGGCGACTTCACCGATCAAGTTTCAACCGGCATCGACAACTGGACATTGCGCCAGCCTTTGGGTGTTGTGGCGGGCGTCACGCCCTTTAACTTTCCAGTGATGGTGCCCATGTGGATGTTTCCCGTGGCCATCGCATGTGGCAACACCTTTGTCTTAAAGCCAAGCCCACTCGATCCCAGCCCTAGCCTGTTCATGGCAGAGCTACTCCACCAAGCGGGCCTGCCCAGTGGTGTTTTCAACGTGGTTCAAGGCGACAAAGAAGCCGTTGATGCCTTGGTGGCCCACGCCGATGTCAAAGCAGTCAGTTTTGTAGGCTCTACGCCCATTGCCAACAGCCTTTATGAAACCGGCGCACGCCATGGCAAACGTGTGCAGGCCTTGGGCGGTGCCAAGAACCACATGGTCGTCATGCCGGACGCAGACATTGACCAGGCCGTCGATGCGCTCATCGGTGCCGCCTACGGCTCGGCGGGCGAGCGCTGCATGGCCATCAGTGTGGCTGTTTTGGTGGGCGATGTGGCCGAGCGACTCATGCCCTTGTTGCTTGAGAAAACACGCGCACTCAAAGTGCTGAACGGCACCAACTTGGCAGCAGAAATGGGCCCCATTGTCACGGCGGCCGCCAAACAACGCATCACTGGGTACATCGATGCGGGCGTGGCCGAAGGCGCACAATTGTTGGTCGATGGCCGTCAGTTTGATGGTGCCAAAGCAGGCGAAGGTTGCGACCATGGATTCTGGTTAGGCGGCACCTTGTTTGACCATGTCAGCACCGACATGAAAATTTACAAAGAAGAAATTTTTGGCCCGGTCTTGTCATGCGTTCGCGTGAAAGATTTGGGCGCAGCCATTCAAATCATCAACGACCATGAGTTTGGCAATGGCGTGAGTTGCTTCACGCGCGATGGCAATGTGGCACGCGAATTCTCACGCCGAATTCAAGTGGGCATGGTGGGCATCAATGTGCCCATTCCTGTGCCCATGGCATGGCATGGTTTTGGCGGATGGAAGCGCAGTTTGTTTGGCGACATGCACGCCTATGGCGAAGAAGGCGTGCGCTTTTACACCAAGCAAAAATCAATCATGCAGCGCTGGCCTGAGAGCATTGGCAAAGGCGCCGAGTTCGCCATGCCAACCTCCAAGTAAGCAACTATTTCTTCACTTTGGAGCGCAATGAACGACAGCACTTTTGATTACATCATCGTCGGCGCTGGCACTGCAGGATGTCTCTTGGCCAATCGCTTATCGGCCGATGCCAGCAAACGTGTTTTGCTGATTGAGGCCGGCAAGCGAGACGATTACCACTGGATTCACATTCCTGTTGGTTATTTGTATTGCATTGGCAATCCACGCACCGACTGGCTGTACGAAACAGAAGCGGCCGCAGGTTTGAACGGCAGAACCCTGCGATACCCCCGCGGCAAAGTGCTGGGGGGTTGCAGCAGCATCAACGGCATGATTTACATGCGCGGCCAGTCGCGCGATTACAACCAATGGGCGGCCATCACAGACGACCCACAATGGCGCTGGGATCAATGCCTGCCCTACTTTAAATTCCACGAAGACCACCACCAAGGCGCCACTGAAACGCATGGCGCGAACGGGGTGCCTGCGGCCTTGTTAAATCCGCAAGCGCACCAAGATGCTGCTTCGGCCGAATACTTCAGAGTCCTCAAGGCGCGCAAAGCTGGTGGCGAGTGGCGCATCGAAAAACAGCGCTTAAGCTGGGGCGTTTTAGACGCCTTTGCACAAGCCGCGCAACAAGCCGGAGTTCCCGCTTCAGCTGACTTTAATCAAGGCAACAATGAAGGTGTGGGCTATTTTGAAGTGAATCAAAAAAGCGGCTGGCGCTGGAACACTGCTCAGGCATTTCTAAGACCCACTTGTTATGGTCGCCCCAACTTTGAGCTTTGGACACAAGCACAAGTCGCCAGATTGGTCATTGAAACCGATGCCGATGGCGGCAAACGATGCACTGGCGTGAAGGTGTGGGACGGTCATCAACTGGTCACCGCCACTGCCACGCGCGAAGTGGCGCTGAGTGCAGGCAGCATCGGCTCTGCTCAAATTTTGCAACTCTCTGGCATTGGGGCCGCCAACAGTTTGAAACAAAACGGCGTGGAAGTGATGCACGACTTGCCCGGCGTTGGCGCCAATTTGCAAGACCATTTGCAAATTCGCTCTGTTTACAAAGTGAAGCATGCCAAAACACTGAACACCTTGGCCAACAGTTGGTGGGGCAAGGCCAAAATTGGTTTGGAATATGCCATGTCTAGGTCGGGGCCGATGAGCATGGCGCCCAGCCAATTGGGCGCGTTCACCAAAAGCGATCCAGCGCGTGAATGGGCCAATATCCAATACCATGTGCAGCCTTTGAGCTTGGACGCATTTGGCGAGCCTTTGCACAAGTTTCCAGCCATCACCGCCAGCGTTTGCAATTTGAATCCAAGCAGCCGCGGTAGCGTGACTTTAAAGAGTCCCGACTTCAAGGTGCCTCCCGCCATTGCGCCCAATTATTTAAGCACCGAGGAAGACCGGAAAGTGGCGGCAGACAGTCTGCGCGTCACTCGGCGCATCATGTCGCAACCCGCCATGGCGGTCTTCGAACCCGAAGAGTTCAAGCCAGGGGTTCAATACCAATCGGATGAAGAATTGGCCAAGCTTGCAGGTGACATTGCCAGCACCATTTTTCACCCTGTGGGCACCACACGCATGGGCCGCGAAGACGACCCCATGGCGGTGGTCAACAGCCACTTACAAGTTCGCGGCATTCGCGGCTTGAGGGTGGTTGATGCAGGCGTGATGCCGAGCATTACCAGTGGCAATACCAACAGCCCCACCCTCATGATTGCTGAAAAAGCGGCGCACTGGATGGCCAAAGATGCGCAGGGGTTTGCCACGGGAAATCCCTGATGGCAATGTCTGATGCAGCCTTGTACATTTCACTCACTCGATGAACTGCTGTTTGGGTTCGTTTTGAGGGCAGAGGAGACACCCAAACTAATCGAACATAAACATCCAAAACGAGATGTGACTTTTTACAAGCGTCGCGAAAGCGGCGCTTTTTTTTGATGGAAATACTGATCGTCACTCTGGCCTCGCTGTTTGCCGGCATGGTCGACTCCATCGTGGGTGGTGGTGGTCTGATTTTGATCCCCGCCCTGTTTGCCACCTTTCCCTTAGCACCGCCCGCCACCTTGGTGGGTACCAATAAAAGTGCGGCCATTTGGGGCACGGCATTTTCAACCTATCAGTTCAGCAAAAAAGTGGAGATGCGCTGGGCCGCTTTGTTTCCAGCAGCAGCGGCTGGCCTTCTGGGCTCGGTGTGTGGTGCATGGACAGTCACTCAAGTAGACCCCAGCTTTTTGCGCAAAGGCTTGCCATTTTTGCTTTTAGGCTTGCTGATTTACACCGTCGCTAAAAGAGAGATGGGTCAGTTGCATCAGCCTCGATTTCAAGGTCGGCATGAGGCGCTGGTAGCCGCTTTATTCGGCTTAGTGATCGGTTTTTACGATGGGTTTTTTGGACCAGGCGCTGGCAGCTTTTTTGTCTTTGCTTACGTGCGTTTGCTGGGCTATGACTTCTTGAACGCATCGGCCTCGGCCAAACTGATGAACACCGCCACCAACTTTTCGGCCTTGGCACTGTTCACTTGGCAGGGCCATGTGTGGTGGCACTTGGCCGTGCCCATGGCCTTGGCCAATGTCGTTGGAAGCCTGATAGGTACTCGACTGGCACTGAAGCACGGTGCGGGCTTTGTACGCTATGCCTTCTTGGCTGTTGTTAGCGCTCTGATTTTGAAAACAGCCTACGATGGGTTTTTTCTGTGAGGGGCAAATTGCGCAAAAGCCACGCCTATCAAGGCAATGGCGGCACCCACCAATTTGATTGCGGTGTATTGCTCACCCGTGATGGCCCAAGCAAACAAGCCAGCAACCGGTGGCATGAGGTACATCAGAGGGGCTGTTCTGGCCACACCTCGGACTTGATTGATCCAACCCCAAACAAGCCAGCCGCCAAAGGCAGAAATTAAAACAGACCATGCCATGGCCGCCCACCCCTGAACACCCAGACTGGCCCAAGGTGCTTCTAGGCCTGTTGGGATACACAACAACATGACGGGCAAGCCGCCCAACAGAGTGGCATAGCCCATGGTCAAAATGCTGCCGTGTTTTTCAAGCAGTGGTTTGGCTTGCACGGTGTAATAAGAAAATAAAACAGAGGCTACTAACAAGACCATGTCGCCGCCCGTCGCCCGCAAATCACCTATCATGATTTTTTCAGAAAGAAACAGCAACACCCCAGTGAAGGCGATCGTGACGCCCAAGACTTGATAGCGCTGAAGTTTTTCGTGCCCCTTCCATCTCAAAATGAGCAAGGTAAAAATGGGGCCACACGCCAGAATCACAGAGCTTGAAAAGGGCGTCGACAAATGAATGCCGTAACACACAATGCCCACATGCAAGCTGTGCCCAACAAAGCCCAAGCTGGCCAACTCAAAAATATCTTTTCGGGCCATCGGCGGAAAGAAGCTGCCGAGCATGACGCGCATCATGATCAGTGCACATGTCGGCATGATCAAATAACGCCCCAGCAAAAAACCACTGGGCGAGAGCGTGTCCAGCAAATACTTTTGCACGCTGAAGTTGGCACCCCAAATCAAAATTAAAATCATGGCGGCCATCAAGGCCAAGGTGTTTTGTTTTTTGAGGTTCAAAGCGTGTCCAACACCGCAACGGGCACGCGTGCTGCCAAAGCACACATCAACTCATAGCCCACAGTGCCAGAAGCACGGGCCACCTCATCGATCGAAACACCAACACAAGGCTGGCTGGTTTTTTGGGGCTGACCCCACAAAGTGACTTCACTGCCCCTGTCGGCATGCGGTAAATCGGTGATGTCAACGGTGATCATGTCCATGCTGACGCGGCCCAGTGTCCGCGTCCGAATGCCATCGACGCAAACGGGCGTGCCAGTGGGTGCGTGGCGTGGGTAACCGTCTGCATAGCCACAAGCCACCACGCCAATTCGCATAGGGCGATCGGCCACAAACAAAGAGCCATAGCCCACGGAGTCTCCTGCTTGCAAATGTTGCACGCCAATGATGGCAGCATTCAAACTCATGACTGGTTTCAAGCCCCATTGATCAGCTGTATGGTCGGGATGATCAGGCGAACTGCCATAAAGCGCAATGCCGGGCCGCACCCAATCTGACCTGACCTTTAAATCTTTGGCATGGCGCAAAGTGGCGGCGCTGTTAGACAGGCTGCGTTCGCCCGATAAGTCATGGGTGTACTCATGAAAAACAGCCATGGCGGCTGCAATGCCTTTGTCGGTATCTGCATCGCTGAAGTGCGACATGATCGAAATTTCATCGACTTGTGGCAGCGCATTCAAACGTGTCCAAGCCGCTCGAAATGCTTGTGGGGCAAACCCCAGCCTGTTCATACCCGTATTTATTTTGAGGAATACGCGATGGCCTTGGTGTGTTTTGTGAACGGCCAACATGTCGATTTGGGCTTCGCAATGCACCACGTGCCACAAATTAAGTCGCGAGCACAACTCCAGATCGCGTGTTTCAAAAACACCCTCAAGCAAAAGAATGGGGCCGCGCCAGCCCAATTGCCGAACACGCTCGGCCTCTGACAAATCGAGAAGTGCTATACCGTCTGCGGCACGCAAAGCATCGAAAACTCTTTCAATGCCATGCCCATACGCATTGGCTTTGACCACCCCCCAAACCAAGGCATCGGGGACTGTTGCTTGAATGAGCGCCAAGTTATGGCGCAAGGCTTGTAGGTCAATGGTGGCCTGAATCGGTCTAGGCATGTCGGATCGTTTAAAACAAAGATCTATCGCAAAGGGTGGAGCCTAGATTGTGTCACTTCAGAGCGTGATATAAATGAAACTTACGCCAACATCTGCAATGCATTTGTTGCTTTGTTCAATTTTCATATTTTCGACTTAGGCCCAAATGCCCCATCGATTCACTGCATGATTTCATGAAGCGCGGTTTTTACACCATCATGGCGGCCCAGTTTTTCAGCTCGCTGGCCGACAACGCGCTGTTTGTCGCGGCGGTTGAACTCATTCGCATCAGTGGCGGAGACGAGTGGCAACGCGCTGCTTTGGTACCCATGTTCGCCCTGTTTTATGTGGTGCTGGCGCCTTTTGTAGGCGCCTTTGCCGACTCTAGGCCCAAAGGCCAGGTCATGTTCGTCAGCAACGCCATCAAGGTGGTGGGCTGTTTGATGATGCTCTTTGGTACCCACCCTTTGCTGTCTTATGCCATCGTGGGCTTAGGCGCTGCGGCTTACTCTCCTGCTAAATACGGCATCTTGACCGAATTGCTGCCAGCCTCGCAACTGGTCAAAGCCAATGGCTGGATTGAAGGCCTGACCATTGCGTCCATCATCTTGGGCGTCTTGATTGGCGGGCAATTGGTAGGCCCCAATGTGGCTCAGTACTTGTTGAGCTTTGACTTTCCGTACTTCGAGACAGGCATTGATACGCCGCCCGAGGCTGCCATTTTGTTATTGATCGTCTTCTATGCTTTGGCGGCTTGGTTCA
>CALCBL010000433.1 GCA_937897495.1 uncultured Burkholderiales bacterium | reverse complement strand
ACCCAGTGAACCATGCCTACATTCACAACGAAGAACCCGTCTGGCAAGAAGACCCCCTGCTAGAACTGGAAACCCGTATTTTGGCTTTGCACGATCCCAGCAATGTGGCCGCCATCATCGTCGAGCCTGTTGCGGGTTCTGCGGGTTGGTATTTGCCGCCCAAGGGTTACTTGAAGCGCCTGCGTGAAATTTGTAACAAGCACGGCATTTTGCTTATTTTTGACGAGGTGATCACAGGCTTTGGCCGCATGGGCACCAACTTCGGCGCCGACTATTACGGTGTGGTGCCCGACATGCTCAACTTTGCCAAATGCGTGACCAATGGCGTCATTCCTTTGGGCGGTGTGGTTTGCCGCGATTTTATTTACGACGCCATGATGAACTCTGGCGCGCCCGATTACGCCATTGAGTTTTTCCATGGCTATACCTATTCAGGCCACCCTGTGTCTTGCGCCGCAGCCATTGCCACTATAAAACTGCTCAAGGAGGAAAACCTCTTTGCCCGCGCAGGTTCAATGGGGCCTGTGCTGGGAGACGCCATGCACAGCGCCTTCAAAGGTCTGCCCAATGTCATTGGCATCCGAAGCCTGGGCTTGGCAGGTGCGGTGGAGCTGTCGTCGATTGCGGGCGCTCCTGGCAAGCGCGCCTACGACATTTTCTTAGATTGCTACAACAAGGGTGTTTTGGTGCGAGCTGCAGGCGAAAACCTGGTTCTGTGTCCGCCCTACATTGTGGAAAAAGAGCACATCGACAAAATGGTCAATGTGCTGGCTGACAGCATTCGAAAACATGCTTGATGCCCAGCCAAGGCCTCGCTCATCACGGCTTTTCCAAAGCCGATTGAGCAAGCTGAAGTAGGAAAACTAGTGAACCACAACGGGCTGCTGTGCCAGACCCGTGTAACGCTCTAAAGTGTCTTCCACTTCTTCTTGTGTAGGGGTGTTTTGTTGCCAAGCCTGAATGTGCATTTGGAACATTTCTGCCCAAGAGCCATCGAGGTAAACCTCTTTACCCGACCGTTTGTCCACGATTTCAAAGCCGTGGCGCTCTAGGATGGGTGGTTGATTGATGGATGCCGCTTCACCGGTGTCGTTGGCCAACACATGCATGACGGCAAAAGATTCAGATTCGTACAACAAGTTCATAGTGACATTCTGACCTAAGTCTGTCTACTTTA
>CALCBL010000432.1 GCA_937897495.1 uncultured Burkholderiales bacterium | reverse complement strand
CGATTTGGCTCAACACACTGCAGCTACCAGAGATGCCATTGATCTGCCCATCATCGTTGACGCCGATACAGGTTTTGGCAATGCATTGAATGTGCGCCAAACTGTGCGCACCTTAGAACGTTCGGGTGCCAATGCCATTCAGCTTGAAGATCAGCTCATGCCTAAAAAATGCGGCCATTTTGCCGGCAAGGCTGTGGTTTCTGCAGAAGAGATGATTGGCAAAATCAAGGCGGCCGTCGATGCACGGCAGCATCCAGATTTCTTAATCATTGCGCGCACCGATGCACGCGCAGTGTTGGGTATCAACGAAGCGCTAGACCGGGCCGCGGCCTATGCCGAACACGGTGCCGACATGACTTTTGTGGAAGCGCCAGAAAGTGTTGAAGAAATGCAGCGCATTGCCAAAGAACTGCGCTGTCCGCAAATTGTGAATGTGGTCATCGGCGGTAAAACGCCCGCACTGCCGCAAAAAGTATTGGCCGACATGGGGTTTGGTCTGGTGCTTTATGCCAATGCCGCTTTGCAAGGCGCAGTGCGTGGCATGACGCAAGCGCTAACTCAACTCAAAGCACAGGGCGAGTTGCAAGAAGACACCAGCTTGGTTGCCACTTTTGCAGAGCGTCAAGTCTTGGTTCAAAAACCATTTTTTGACGCTTTGGAAGCCAAGTACAAATAACTGGAAGCAGGCTTAGGGCTGCATGGTACTTACCCTTTGGAGGGCCCAGAAAACCTGCTTGGAAGGGGCCTTTCTGGTGTGCCAAACCTCAATACCGTGTTTCTCAAAGTGCTTTGATGTGAGTTGTTAGGCTTGCCTTATGAGTATTTGTACGATGTCCTCGGGCTAGCTCAGACTTCATAATAATCGTCAACGCTAAATTTTGCTCACGCCCTTCTGGAGTTTTTGATGACCTATGTAACCCGAGAGAACATCACCGATCAAGTCTTGGAAGTTTTTGAGAGAACCCCAGACCCTCGCCTGCGCGAGGTCATGCAGTCTCTCGTCAAACATCTTCATGCTTTCATTCGCGAGGTAGAACCTTCCGATGAAGAGTTTGAAATGGGCTGCAAGTTTGTCGTGGGCTT
>CALCBL010000431.1 GCA_937897495.1 uncultured Burkholderiales bacterium | reverse complement strand
CATTAGGACGCCGCGTTGAATTGAAGTCGGGTGGCTACCTCATCATTGACCAAACAGAAGCCCTGACCACCGTGGATGTGAACACAGGTGGCTATGTGGGAGCACGTAATTTTGATGACACCATTTTCAAAACAAATTTAGAAGCTGCGCATGCCATTGCCCGGCAACTTCGCTTGCGAAATCTGGGCGGCATCATCATTGTCGACTTCATTGACATGTCCCGCGAGGAACATCAAACCGCTGTCCTTGAAGAGTTTAAAAAACAATTAAGCCGCGATCGCGTTAAAACAATGGCGGGTGGATTTTCTCAGCTGGGTTTGTTGGAAATGACACGCAAGCGAACACGAGAATCTTTGTCTCACATGCTGTGTGAGCCGTGCCCAAGTTGTGACGGCAAAGGCAGTGTCAAAACCAATCGCACAGTGGTTTACGATATTTTGCGTGAAATATTGCGTGAGGCTCGGCAGTTCAATCCACGAGAGTTTCGAGTGGTGGCGGCGCCTGCCGTCATTGAATTGTTGCTAGATGAAGAGAGCCAGCACCTTGCTGCGTTGTCTGATTTTATTGCCAAGCCCATTTCGCTTCAGAGCGAAACCGCCATGGGTCAAGAGCAATACGACGTTGTTCTGCTTTGATTCAAGCCGCATCGCTTTTGTGATGCAGTCTTGAGTAAACACCGCCAGCCTTCAGAAGTTCTTCATGGCGGCCTTGCTCCACAATCTCTCCTTGCGACATGACGATCACTCTGTCTGCATGTTCGATGGTTGAGAGTCGGTGCGCAATGATCAAGGTGGTGCGCCCCTTCATGAGGTTTTGCAATGCATCTTGCACCCAACGTTCTGATTCATTGTCAAGGGCGGAAGTGGCTTCATCCAAAATAAGGACTGGTGCATTTTTGTAGAGTGCTCGGGCAATGGCCAAGCGCTGTCGCTGCCCACCTGAGAGCTCGGTGGCGTTGTGTCCTAGCAGGGTGTCCATGCCTTGGGGCAGCTTGCCCACATGTTCGTCAAGATGGGCCGCTGTCAAACATGCTTTTATTTTGGCACGATCAACAATCTGTCCCAATGCAATGTTGGCTGCAACGGTGTCATTGAGCATCACAACATCTTGGCTGACCATGGCAAATTGTTGACGCAATTGTTGAAGTGGCCAGTTTTGTATGTCAGTGCCCTGCAAAATAACTTGCCCAGAGCTGGGCTGTACAAACCGAGGCAACAAATTGACCAAGGTGGTTTTGCCTGAGCCACTGGTGCCTACAAAGGCCACAGTTTCACCAGATTGAATGCTCAAGCATAAATTGTTCAAGGCAGGCGAAGTATCGGCAGCATATTGAACATGGATGTTTTGAAACTCAATGCAGGGACCCTGGCTTGGTTGCCATTCGGTGTTCTGACTTTCAACTTTTTGGCGGGTGGCGTGGCCATCTGTTTCAACCTGAACTTCTTCCAATAGGCGCAGTCCTCTTTCAAGTGCGGCTAAACCTCGCGTGACGGGGGTCGCTATATCGGCCAGTCGCTTGATGGGGGAGACCAGCATCAGCATGGCGGTGATGAAAGCAACAAAGCCGCCTACTGTGGCACCTTGTAAGCCCGTTCGACTCTGAATCAAGGCCACGACCAACACCGTAGACAAAGCCACCGCTGCCATCAGTTGCGTGAGGGGCGACATGGCAGCCGAGGCAATGGTGGATTTCAAGGCCAAGCTTCTGAGTCTTTGGCTTAAAGCTTGGAAACGACTGAGTTGGCTTTCTTGGGCGCCGTGAAGTCGAACCATGCGGTGGGCCAAAACATTCTCTTCCACCACGTAAGCCAAATTGTCCGTGGCAGATTGGCTGTCTCGGGTGAGGCCGTAAAGGCGCTTGGAGAGCTTCTTCATGATCCAGGCTGAACCAGGTACCACGATGAAGACCAACATGGTCAGTTTCCAGTTCAAAAACATCAAGTAGCCAATCAAGGCCAGCAGCGTGAAGCCGTCTCTTGATAGGCCTAACAGGGCTGAAATAAGTTGCGTCGCGCCTGTTTGAACTTCGTATACCAAGGTGTTGGACAAAGCACTTGCCGATTGTTTGCTGAAAATGGACATGTCAGCCTGCATCAATCTGCGAAACAAAGCCTCACGCAATGCTTGCATGCCGTCATTGGCAATGCGCGCTAGGGCATACTGAGACACAAAAAATGCAAGGCCCCTGACGAAAAAAATCCCGATGACGGCAGTTGGAACCATCCAAAGGGGCAGGCTGTTTTCGGCAAACCCCTCGTCTAGCAAAGGTTTGAAGAGGGCTGGAATGAGGGGCTCAGTGGCCGCAGCCACCAGAGTTGCCAAGATGGCAAGTGCCCATGCGCCGCGCTGTTTGCCAAAATATGGCCAAAGACGGCGCATCCGTTTCAGGTAACTTAAGTCCTGCTGGGTGCTGTCATGGGCGATTTTTGTCATTGATTTGATTTTAACGCGTGTCACAATGCTAAATTAGTGGTGTTTTGACATCCCAATCCTATGAAAAAGACCTCATTGTTGACCTATTTTTCTCCTTTTAAGGCCCATTTGGGTGCTTTGCTTTTGAGCTTTGTCTTCGCCTCAAGCGCGGCATGGGCTCAGTTCAAAGTCGATGTCTCTGGTGTTGGACTGACGCAAGTTCCCATTGCCATTGTCAGTTTCAAGGGCGAAGAAACTGCGCCGCAAAAGACGTCGGCCATCTTGTTGGCAGATTTGGAAAGAAGTGGTCAATTCCGAGCAGTTCCCAATTTGGGCTTAAGCATGGACGAGCTCTCGCGACCTGACCATGCCATGCTGCGACAAAAAAGTGCCGATGCCCTTGTGGCGGGCAGTTCGACCCGTTTAGCCGATGGCCGCTACGAAGTTAGAGCCAAGTTGTGGGACGTGGTTTCGGGTCAAGAGCGAGGTGATTACCGCGAAACTGTAGCAGCGGCTGACTTGCGTTTATCAGCACACCGTTTGGCTGACTGGGTCTATGAAAAACTAACCGGTGAGAAGGGCGTCTTTGCAACCCGCATTGCTTACATCACCAAAACCACCGGCAAATACAGTCTTTGGATAGCTGACTCTGATGGCGAGAACTCTCAGTCTGCCTTGACAAGTGCAGAGCCCATCATTTCGCCATCTTGGTCGCCCAAGGGCAATCAGTTGGCCTATGTTTCTTTTGAGTCTCGCAAGCCCGTTATTTATGTGCATGAGTTGGCCACAGGCAAACGCAAAATCATGGCCAATTTCAAAGGTTCTAACAGCGCGCCCGCGTGGTCGCCTGATGGGCGTTCTTTGTTGGCCACTTTAAGTCGAGATGGCGGCTCACAGTTGTATCAAATTGATGTTGCATCTGGTGAAGCCAAGCGCTTAACCCAAAACGCAGGCATTGATACAGAGCCTAGCTTTTCGCAAGATGGCTCAAAGATTTACTTTGTATCTGATCGGGGAGGCAGTCCTCAAATTTACAAAATGAACGACACAGGCTCTGGCGTTGAAAGAGTCACTTTCAACGGAAGTTACAATATCTCACCTGCACTTAGCCCAGATGGGCGGTGGCTTACGTATATCTCACGTGTTGGGGGGCAGTTCAAAGTTCAAGTGATGAACCTGAGCACCGGCCAGACAAGTGCCATCACTGAAACCTCAGCCGATGAGCGCCCTAGCTTTGCACCCAACAGCAAATTGATTGTTTATGCCACGGTGCTCCAAGGACGCGAGGCGCTCATGACAACTACTCTAGACGGCAAGATCAAAGCCAAACTGTCCGGACAAAGTGGTGACATTCGTGAACCCGCCTGGGGTCCTTACCGATAATTTTTAATTTGGAGTTTTTCATGATCAAACGTAGTCTTTGGATTTTGGCATTGACAGCAGCCTTGGCTGCCTGCTCATCTGGCGTTAAATTAAACGAGGTGCCAGTTGAAGACAAAAACGCTTCTGCTTCTGCTGCGGCGGTGACCTCTTCAGCCGATACCGCACAAAGCAGCGTCGCTGCCGTTGTGGGTGGCAAAGCGAGTGCACAAGGTGTTGCTCCAGCTGGCGTGAATGTGGTGTATTTTGACTACGACAGTTTTGCATTGAAACCAGAAGCGCGTGCTGTTTTGGAGCGCAATGCAGCGCACCTGCAATCTAACAAGCAATTCAAAGTGCAACTTGAAGGACACACCGACGATCGTGGCGGTCGTGAGTACAACTTGGCCCTCGGTCAAAAGCGTGCTGAAACGGTTCGCCGCGCACTGACCTTGTTGGGTGTGAGCGATGCACAAGTTGAAGCAGTTAGTTTTGGCAAAGAAAAGCCCGCTGCATCAGGTGCAGATGACGCCGCATATGCCAAAAATCGCCGTGTTGAAATCAAATACTGATTGAACCTGCCTTATGCGAACCAAGGCTTATTTATCCAGTTTTCAATTTGGTTTGGCATGCTTGTTGTCAAGCTTTAGTCTGCTTGCCAATGCTGCCTTGTTTGGAGATGACGAAGCACGCCGTGCCATTTTGGATTTGCGACAGCGACTTGAAACAACCCAGCAAAATTTGAAGTCTCAAACAGCTGAAATGGTGAAATCTCAAGCGGCTGAAATTGTGAAGTCTCAAGCGGCTGAAAATGCCAACTTAAGGGGCAGTTTGCTTGAGTTACAAAATCAAATAGAAGGTTTGAAATCTGAACAATCAAGGCTTCTCGGCGCCTTAGAAAATGTGTTGCGCGAGCTCACTGACATTCAGCTGAAACAAAAGGACATTCTGCAAAGTGTCGACACAAGGTTGAACAGGTTTGAACCTGTCAAAATTGTTTTAGACGGTCTGGAGTTTCAAGCTGACCCTGCAGAAAAAAAGCAGTTTGACAACGCCCTTGCGGTCTTTCGAACGGGTGATTTTGCAGCTGCGCAAAGCAGCTTACTGGGCTTTCTGCTAAGTCATCCCAGCAGCGGTTATGCATCCTCTGCTCTGTTTTGGTTAGGCAATGCCCAATACGCCACCAAAGATTACAAAGAGTCGATGCTTAATTTTCGAAAGCTCTTAACCATTGCCCCTCTCCACACACGTGCCCCAGATGCCATGTTGGCCATTTCTAATTGTTTGATCGAGCTCAAAGATCTGAAGGCAGCCAGAAGAGCCATGGAAGATTTGATCAAATTGCATCCCACCAGCGATGCAGCACAAACGGCCAAAGATCGACTCAGTCGCTTGAAATAATTCGGCATGACTGAGTCTCAACTTGTCCATTTGCAGTGGTTGGTCTTGAGTTCTACGGCTCTAGTCTCGGTGTTCTTGGGTGCTCTTTTTCACCGTTCGCATTTTTGTACCATGGGCGCAGTCAGCGATGCGGTCATCATGGAAAATTTTGACCGCTTGCGTCAGTGGGCCCTTGCCTTGGCTGTTGCCATTTTGGGCTTTGGCTGTATGGCTTATGTTGGCCTGATTAACCCCCTTCAATCGATCTATGCCACCAAGGACTTGTTGTGGCTTTCATCCTTGCTGGGTGGCTTGTT
>CALCBL010000430.1 GCA_937897495.1 uncultured Burkholderiales bacterium | reverse complement strand
CAAAGTGCTTTCTTTCTGCCGCTCTTGCTCTCGTTGAATGAGGGCCAGCACTTGTCCATCGCGCAAGAATTTGCCAATCAGAGCGATGTTTTCGGGCCCGCCATTCTGCGTCATCTTCAAATCGTTTTTCTGGCCGTGGTACCGGCCTTGGTCATTGGCTTGTTGCTGGCTTGGCGCATGACCCGAACACGAAGTTTGCGGCAAGCTCTGTTTCCAATTCTCAATGTGATTCAAACCATTCCCTCCATTGCCCTGTTCGGTCTGCTGATGGCGCCATTGGCATGGTTGGCCGTCCAATTACCCGCCCTAGGACGCGCGGGCATCAGTGGTGTGGGCATCGCGCCTGCCGTGATTGCTCTTTTCCTGTATGCACTGCTGCCCATTGTTCGCTCGGCGCTGGCTGGGTTAGAGCAAGTGCCTGCAGAGGCGGTCAATGCTGCTCGTGCCATGGGCATGTCTGCGGGGCAGTTGTTGTGGCAAGTCGAGTTGCCGCTGGCATTGCCGGTGTTGCTAATTGGCCTCCGCTCAGCAGTTGTACAAACTACAGGCCTTGCAGCAGTCAGCGCCCTTGTGGGTGCAGGCGGGCTAGGTCAGATCATGTTTGATGGGCTCTTTAGCGCTGCCAACGAGTTGGTGATACTGGGTGTGATACCCATCGTGCTTTTAGCCATGATGGCAGATACTTTTTTCAAAGTGCTAAGTTCCTTGATAAAGACACGCCCATGACCAT
The DNA here is from genome assembly GCA_937897495.1 of uncultured Burkholderiales bacterium. Lineage (GTDB taxonomy): Bacteria > Pseudomonadota > Gammaproteobacteria > Burkholderiales > Burkholderiaceae_C > Limnohabitans_A. The sequence continues at coordinate 9,551 of CALCBL010000430.1, read as the reverse complement.
CAAGTTCCAAAAAATTCGCAAGCACTACGATGGCGCAGCAGCCATCACAGACTTCAATTTAGACATCCAACAAGGCGAGTTGGTGGTGCTGCTTGGACCCTCAGGGTCTGGCAAATCAACCATACTCAAAATGCTTAACCGCATGGTCAGCCACGATGGTGGTCACATCTTTTTTAACGGCCAAGACATCAACAGCTTTAACGTGCAAGACTTGCGTCGCCGCATGGGCTATGCCATGCAGTCGGTTGGCTTGTTTCCTCACAGAACCGTGGGGCACAACATTGCCACGGTACCCAGGCTGCTGGGGTGGGACGCCCAGCGTGTTCAAGCTCGTGTAAACGAACTGCTGCAATTGCTGGCGATGGACCCTAAGCAATATGCAGGTCGGTATCCGCACCAACTTTCGGGCGGTCAGCAACAACGGGTTGGCGTGGCGCGCGCTATGGCTGCAGACCCAGATGTCCTTCTGATGGACGAGCCCTTTGGTGCACTAGATCCAGTCACCCGCGCTGCACTGCAATTGCAGCTCAAAAAAATCCATCGAGCGACCGGTCAAACTATTCTGTTTGTAACTCACGATATTGATGAAGCTTTGTTGTTGGCAACGCGTATCGTGCTGCTGAACCATGGTCGTATCGTACAAATGGGCACACCCCTTGAATTGCTGCAACAACCTACCAACGACTTTGTTGCCGACTTTCTGGGCCGCGCAGATCTGGGGCTCAAACAACTTTCACTGCGCCCCATCGCGCCCCACATCAAAGCGATAGAAGGCACAGAGCCCATCCACACCATCAGCCATACCGTCACATTCAAAGAAGCCATTTCGCACATGGCAACTTTGCATGTGTCTAGCTTGCGCGTGGTGAATGCAGACGGCACAGTGCTGGGTCAGGTGCATGCTACTGATCTGCTAGAAACTTCAGATGTCTGAGTTGCACGCACTGCCATTGAAAACACCCCGCCCCTGGGCTAAGCGGCTAGGCTTTAGTGCGGCGGCTCTGCTGTTACTAGCCTATGGCTTGCCCTATTCCCAGCCGCTTTTTGCAGCCCTGTTTCCATTGCTGCCGCGTCCGGTGTATTTGCAAGAGCCAATGGCAGAACTGATGTGGCAACACATAGGGCTTGTGTTGGTGTCTAGCTCAGTTGCTGTTGTTATTGCAACGCTAGCAGGACTGGCCACCACCAGCAAAACGGGGAGCGCATTCAAGCCCCTCATGGAAACGCTGGCCGCCATGGGGCAAACTTTTCCACCTGTTGCAGTTTTGGCGGTAGCGGTTCCGGCCGTTGGCTTTGGAGAACTGCCTGCACTCATTGCGCTGTCAATTTTTGGCGTGCTGCCCGTGCTTCAGGCTACGCTGGCCGGACTGGCTTCAGTCCCAACACCCGTCCTTGATTCAGCACGCGCCATGGGTATGTCGCCTCGGCACATACTGACCGAAGTGCAAATTCCATTGGCTCTGCCTATTTGGTTGGCAGGTGTGCGAACTTCGGTTGTGGTGAACATCGGCACAGCCGCCATTGCATCCACTGTGGGTGCCAAAACACTCGGCTTGCCCATCATCATCGGACTTTCTGGATTTAACACAGCCTACGTCTTACAAGGGGCCATGATGGTGGCGCTGCTGGCCATTGCAGCCGACTTAGCGTTTGATTGGCTAGCCCTCGCCCTTCATGGCCACACAAGATCAGCTGACAACCAAGCGTGACTTTTGGGCTTCACCGATGTGGCCCACAACGGCTGCATCATTGAAACCGTGACGCTTAAAAACAGCCAGCACCTCGGCAACAGTTTCAGGCGTACAACTGACCAACAAGCCACCGCTTGTTTGAGGATCAGACAAAAGCGTTTGGCACTCAGTGGGTAAACCGCTGCCAAGGCTGATTTCTGGACCATAGCCTTCCCAGTTTCGACCTGAAGCACCTGTGACATTGCCCTCTTTGATCAAGGCCGAGACCTTGGGCAACAAAGGCACATCGGCCCACTTGATGTGCGCCGTTAATTTGGCGCCGCGCGCAATTTCTAGGGCATGGCCCGCTAAACCAAAACCAGTCACGTCAGTTAAAGCGTGCACGCCAGACAGCTCAGCCAACTCGGGGCCTGGGGTGTTGAGCTTGGTGGCGTTGGCAATCATGGACTCATAACCTGCTGCATCGAGAACTTCTTTTTTGAGTGCCGCCGATAAAATACCAACACCAATAGGCTTGCCCAGAACCAGCACATCGCCAACGCGCGCGCCGTCGTTGCGTTTGACACGGTCTGGATGGACTAAACCCAAAACAACCAAGCCATAGATAGGTTCAACTGAATCAATGGTATGTCCGCCAGCAATGGGGATGCCGGCTGTATTGCAAACCGATGCACCGCCTGCCAAAATTTTGCCGATGGTGTCTGTTGACAGCACATTGATTGGCATGCCGACCAAAGCCAAAGCCAAGATGGGTTTGCCGCCCATGGCATAGACATCGCTGATGGCATTGGTGGCCGCAATGCGCCCAAACTCAAACGGATCGTCAACGATGGGCATGAAGAAATCGGTGGTTGCAATCAAAGCTTGGTGATCGCTTAGCTTGTAAACCGCTGCGTCATCGGCTGTGGCAATGCCCACCATCAATTCTTTGGGAATGGGCATTTGCAAAGTGCCTTTGAGAATTTCGGACAAAACTGCAGGGGCAATTTTGCAACCACAGCCACCGCCATGCGAGAGAGAGGTCAAACGGGGTTCAGAGGGGTTCATGGTGTTTCCTAAATACAAAAAATGAGGGCTTGCTTGAAGCGCTAAGCATTCAAGGCAAATGGCGCGCAGACAAGACGCTTTGCACGATTGTAAGCAAGCCTTTGCGTTCGTGCTCAGCCGAAAACAAAGGCGCTCTCAGGGCGCACTGCTTTTTTAACAGTTGTTCAAATGTGGCGTCATGCCGAAAACGAATGAGCATGTCGGCCAGCGCCTTGGCGTCACCCACTGGAAACAGGCCTGCATAGTCTTCGCCAAGCATGCCCATGTTGCCGGGTATGCGCGATGCAATGACTGGCACACCGCTGCAAACGGCCTCCATGATCACGTGGGCACCACCCTCCATGACGCTGGTGTGAACCAGCACGTGCGAGCGCTGAATTTGACGTCGCGTTTCTGGATAAGTTAAAGCACCCGTGAATTGATAGTGGGGGCAAAGCGCAGCTGTTTGGTGCGCCATGTTTGCCAGAACCTGATCATGCTCTGCACCAATGTGCTGTATGTGAATATCGTGCTGCTGCGCAAGCAGGGCTGCTGCTTCAAACAAGGTACGCGGAGATTTTTCCTCGCGCAGATGGCCCACCATCACCACCCGTATGCAACGCTTTGTTTTCGGCAAGGTGACTCGGGGGGTAGTTGACTGCAGAAGCACCGATGTTTTAGCCTTGAATGGCGCCGATAATTCATCCAGCCCCATGGGCTGCAAAACCACTAAGCGAGCAGCAAATTCTAGAGATTGTTGGGCCTGTGAATCGTGTTGAATATCGCGGTACAAATCAGTACCGGTCAGCACCACCACCAAACCTTTGGCGCCATGCACGGCATGCCAAGCAGCAATCGACGGAAAACTGCGGCGCGCATGCAAAGCAATTAAGACATCGTCAGAATTTGCGCCGTCCCATTCGCTAACCAGTCGGACCCGAAAATGCGCGCTTAACAACTGCCGATAACGTTTGGCGGTTTGCCAATTGCCGTTGTTTGCACTGGCAAGGGCAGGACTTACAATGACCAATGTTGGCTTAGCGGCTTGAGCGTTAGGCACTTCTGATTTGAGCAACTTTTTGGAAAGTAACTTTGGATGAGGAGCTTGGTTCATATAGAGCCCTAAGCATATCTAAAAGGACACAAGCAATCAATGCGGCAAGTAAATATCCTGACATTGTCAAAGGCTCTTCAGCACCTTAGAGGCCATACACTCAGCTCTTTTGAATGCTACTTGAGTGCCAACAAACTCAGCCTTCCCTATCACAAGGGCTTGAATCCACCCGTTTGGGAACTGGGCCACATTGCATGGTTTCAAGAATATTGGATTGCCCGAAATCTACAACGCACTCACGGCCTCGCCTCTGATCTTTCACAGCCGCGCAACGCCTCGCTTCTCCATGAAGCTGATGCGTGGTTTGACAGTGCCAAGGTAGCTCACTCGACGCGCTGGGACTTGAAACTTTTAACGCATCCCAAGTGCATTCAATACGCACAGGAAAGCTTGGCTCAAACACTTGAGCTTTTGCACAATGAAACTGACCACAGCCCCGCGCTGTATTTCTATTGGCTGGTGCTGCAGCATGAGGCCATGCACCTAGAGGCAAGCGCCTACATGGCGCAGTCACTCAGAATGCCTTTCAAAGCAGTCTGGCGGCAAGAGGATGAAATTGCAGAAAATAGCCAATCAACTGCGCTCAACTTAAAGCAGCAAAGTGTTGAATACAGAACAGCACGCGTACCCTCGCAAATTTGGAAGCTTGGTTCAAGAGATTTCTCTTCAAACTCATCGCAGGAAGAAATACCGTTTTGCTTTGACAACGAACTGATTGCAAAAACGTGCTCCATTCAAGACTTTGAAATTTCACTGCAGCCTGTCAACTGGGCGCAATATATCAATTTTGTAATCGATGCGGGATACCGTCTGCCAAATTACATTCGGAAAACGGGTTCCGATTTCGAAGTAGAAGTGTTTGGCAATTGGCAGCCATTGAACAAGGACGCACCAGCCGTTCACCTGTCTTGGACGGATGCTCAAGCCTACTGTGCTTGGGCCAAATGCCGCTTGCCAACAGAAGCCGAGTGGGACTGTGCTGCCAAAACACTCACAGACTTTAAGTGGGGCCAAGTTTGGGAATGGACGCAAGATACGTTTGAGCCCTATGAAGGCTTTGCGACGCACCCCTACACTGAATATTCAGAGCCATGGTTTGGCACGCACAAAGTGCTAAGAGGTGCCTCTCAGTTCACTCACGCTGTCTTGCGAGATGTGAATTATCGAAATTTCTTTACGCCTGAACGCGATGATATTTATTCAGGCTTTAGAACTTGCGCGCTTTAAACTTCAACAGATTAATTGGCGAAAACTTAACTGGCCCAAAACAAAGCGTAGTGCGATTTTTGATCGGTCCAATGCCGGGTGTTTGTAAAACCTGATTGAATTAACAAAGTGGTAAATTTTTGGATTGACCATTTGTAAGAATTTTCAGTGTGAATGGTTTCGTCTTGTTTGAAATGACGTTGCTGCCCCTGCCACTGAACAGTCAGATTTTTCTTGGCTTGCAAGTGCATTTCTATCCGAGACTCTTGCACGTTAAAACGTGCACTGTGCTGCCAATCTCGCACATCAAAATCTGAGCCCAATAAACTGTTGACACGTCTAAGCACGTTCAAATTAAAGGCGGCCGTTACGCCTAAGTCATCTGCGTAAGCGCGCTCAAGCGTACTTGAGTCTTTGACCAAGTCAATGCCAATGATGAGCCCTGAGCCAGGCTGGCCCATTTTGCAAAGATTGGCGACTCTTTGCAAAAAGTACAAGGCCTCTACTGGATTGAAGTTTCCCAAGCTAGAGCCAAGATACAAAGCTAGCAACGGTTCTGCCGTCAGTTGTTGCTGCAGCTTCTCTGGAAACGTGAGTGAATGTGAAAAGTCCATGCCCACACCGACCACATTGACGTCTGAGTTTTTGGCCTGTAAATCTTTTAAATGCTGCGACAAATAGTCAACTGAAATATCAACAGCGACATAGGTTGACGGCTTGGAATGCGTGAACAATTGAGCTGCTTTTTGACAGCTGCCAGCGCCCAGTTCAACCCACGTGGCTTGCTTGGGAAAATGCGCATGAATTTCGCTTGCTTGCTGCGTGAAAATTTCTAACTCAGTACGGGTTGGATAGTATTCGGGCAACAAGGTAATTGCGTCAAACAAGACCGATCCCATCTCATCGTAGAAGTACTTGGGAGACAAGGTCGCCTGAGGGCAAAGCAAGCCTTCAATCAGCGCTTGTATGTCTGCATCTTTGTTTTCTTTGTAAGTGTCAAAAAACAAGGGCTGTTTTATTTGCATCAAGATCTCATTGAATATTTGGGTTGTACTGATCGCAACTTTTTTGAATTAAATTTTGGCTTAACGATTCAGCCACCGCCTCAAAGCAAAGCTCAGCACGTCGACGCAGGCCACCATGAGCAGCATGGCACCCAAAATGGTGGCCGTCTTGTTCATCAGAAACAAGCCCATGTTAAACGACAACATCTGACCCAAACCGCCCGCCCCCACAACCCCCAACACGGCGGCTGCGCGAATGTTGTTTTCCCAGCGGTACAGCGTATAACTCATGAGCTGCGGCAAAACCTGCGGCAAAGTGGCATAGGCAAAGACGCGCAGCGGCCCCACCCCTTGCGTGCGCAAAGCATCGCCAGGGCCCGTAGGTATGTTTTCCATGGCCTCTGCAAAAAGCCGGCCCAAAACGCCGCTGGTGTGAAGGGCCAGAGCCAAGGTACCGGCCATGGGTCCTAAGCCGGCAGAAATCAATAACAGTGCGGCCCATACCAGTTCAGGAATTGCACGCAATGCATTGAGCAGCCAGCGTGTGGGACTGCGCAGCCAAGCAGCATCTTGTTTGGACATGCGGCTGGCAGGCACCGCCAAGGCCAAGCCCAAGACCGCCGCCATGATGGTTCCCAGCGCAGACATGGCCAGTGTTTCCCAAGCTGCCGAAACCACTTTGCTCACAAACTTAGGCGATATATCGGGCGGAAAAAACTCCGCCATAAAGCGGTACATGCTGCGTCCCGCCTCTAAAGATGCAAAGGAAGCCCAGTCAAGGTCTAAGGATACGAAGCTGGCAATGACCAACACCAACAAAGCAAGCGTGAACCAGCATGCTCTGCATCGTGCATCGAACAAAGGCGGCGGCAGTTTGTAAGGGGGATTGGCCGCTTCGCGAGTGGGCATCATGACAAAGCCCTTCTTAGCCAAGCGCTGACATGGTCGGCCAACGCCACCAGCGCAATGAACACCAAAAGCAAAGTGGCTACTTCGCCGCCATTGAACATCTTCATCGAATTGTCCAGTTGTTGGCCCAAGCCTCCGGCGCCCACAAACCCCAACACCACCGATGAGCGAATGGCACATTCCCAGCGGTACACCGTATAAGAAGCCAGCTCGGCCGCGTGACTGGGCAGCAGCGCATACACAAAAGCTTGTAAACGGCCGCTGCCGTTGCGCATCAGGGTATGGGTGGCATGGCTCTCACCACTTTCTAAAATTTCGGCATACACCTTGCCAAGCATGCCGCCATAGGTGAGTGCAATGGCCAGCACACCCGCTGTTGGGCCGAGGCCCACCACGCGCACAAAGACCAAGGCCCATACCAGTTCGGGAATGCTGCGCAGCACAATCAAAGTGGCGCGAACAAACCAGCGCATCACAGCAGGCCAGCGGTTCATGCGGCCCGACAAGGCCGACAGCGATAAAACGCGGGTCGCCATCAGGCACATGGGCACAGCTAACACCAAAGCCAGCGTAACGCCTGCGGTGGCCATGGCAACTGTGCGCCAAGTTTCACGGGCCACCATGCGCATGAATTCAGCGTCGTACACAAGTGGCCAAAAGCTGGCCAAGAAATCAAGAGTGACTTTTCGGTTATCGGGTTCCCACAACACCCAGGGCCGAAACTCGGTGGCCACGCCCAATGGCCAAAGCAGCAGTATGGCCAAGACTAGCCAAAACACCCTTGATGAAAAGTCTGGATCGCGAAGCTTGCCACCGGATGCCAGTTGGGCTTGGGGCAATTGGGTAGCAGACATATCAAACAGGAAAATGCGAAGGGCCTGATGGCCTTAGCGGCAGTGCATGACAACAGGCGCAGGCGCAACCAAGTCTTGGTCCAACTCAGATGGCAAGGCACCTTGGCCTAACTCATGTTCATACAAATGCGCCAAGCGTTCGGGGCTGACTTGTGCAGATGGCAAATCAAACACGATTTGACCTTTAAGCAGACCAATGATGCGATCAAAGTGCGCGAGGGCCATGTCGACCTGGTGCAAGGTGGCAACCATGGTGATTTGCCGCTCACGCGCAAGCCCCACCAAAGCGGTCATGGCCAAGCGAGCGCGCATAGGATCAAGGGCAGACAAGGGTTCGTCAATGAGCCACAAACTGGCCGGAGACAACAAAGCACGGGCCAATCCTACGCGTTGACGTTCACCCCCAGAAAGGCGGTCTACCCTGTCAAACAACTTGTCACTCAGGTCAAAGTGCTTGAGTGCTTCGTAGGCCGCTGGAATATCGGTGGGGTAAAACAAAGAGCGCAAGCTGGCCGCCATGCTCATGGCGGGCAAACGTCCGGCCAATACCGAAGTGACAACACGTTGGCGCGGTGGCAAGGGCGGCACTTGGGGCGCAAGAAACAATTGACCTCGCAAACGCCGCAGTTCACCCGTTGACAAACGCCAAGGGTCTTGTCCGCCTAAAAGAAACTCGCCTTGCGTAGGACGTTGGGCACAAGCCAGTACCTGAAGCAAGCTTGTCTTGCCTGCACCCGAAGGGCCAATGATGGCGACCTGCTCGCCCACGCCAAGTTGCAGGCTAATGCCTTGCAAAGCCGCTGGCGCATGAGCTGGTGCAGAGGGGTGGCGGGCCTGAAGGTCCGAAAGCTCGATGTTCAAAAGCGAGTTACCCGTTTATTGAAGCAAGCCTGCGCTGCGAGCAGCCGACTCTAAACCTTTGTAATTTTCAGGTGTCGTAGTGACGTAGCGTGTGGCGCGATTGAGCTTGAGAATTTCGGCATGCTCGGGGTTGGCGGGGTTCAGGCCGAGCAAGGCTGCCTTGATTTTTTCGCGTTGCTGAACCGGCATGTCGGCATGCACAGACCAGTTGTAGTTGAAGTAGGGAGGTGTTGTGAAAAACACGTTGACATCTTGCGTGTTGACCTTGTTTTCGGTCACAAACTTTTGCCAAACCGTGATGTCTAGCGCGGCGGCGTCTACCTTGCCGCTCACCACAGAAGCAATGGTGGCATCGTGCGCGCCGCTGTAAGCAATGCGCTTGAAGTCTTTTTCAGGCTCAATGTTGGCTTGCAACAAAAAGCTGCGCGGCATGAGGTGACCCGAGGTGCTGCTTTGCGAACCAAAAGAGACTTGCTTGCCCTTCATGTCGGCCAAACTTTTAATGCCTGAGTTGGTTTTGGCAATGAACACCGACTGAAATTTAGTGTCTTCTTCTCGCTGCGCCAAGGGCACAATTTTGCCACCTGAACGAATGCTGGCCTGCACAAACGTAAAGCCACCAAACCAAACCACGTCAACCTTTTTGTTCACCAAAGACTCTACGGCTGCAGGATAGTCGGTCACCGGTGTGAACTGAACTTTCATGTCCAACTGCTTTTCTAAGTAAGTAGCAAGCGGCGTGAATTTGCGAACCTGCTCGGTAGCCGCCTCTTCGGGGATGGTGGTGATTCGCAGCGTGGTTTGGGCCTGTGCGTATGTAAGGGCAGAAAAACCCATGACGCAAAAATAGACGACCGTTAGAAACAAATCTTTTGAATGACGGAAA
>CALCBL010000429.1 GCA_937897495.1 uncultured Burkholderiales bacterium | reverse complement strand
GTTTGAAGATTTGGCGCATTACGGTCACATCTCTAGCACCTATGACTACCCTGTTTTGGTCAATGGCCGCTACATCATGTCGCCTTCGCCCATTCCAAAATTTGACAATCCCAAAATGCATTTGAATCCTGCCTTGCAGCTGTTTGGCGCAGGTCGTGAGAAACGCATTTATGCAGTGCCGCCTTACACCACAGTCGAAAGCCTAGGCTTTGACGACCACCCCTTTGAAGTTCAACGCTGGCAGTCGGCTTGCGAGCTGTGTGGGTCCAACGAAAGCTTCTTAGATGAGGTGATCATGGACGATCAAGGCAAAAAAATGTTTGTCTGCTCAGACAGCGACTACTGCAGCAAGCGGCAGGTGACGCCATGATGGACTTTGATGCCAAGCCGCCCTTGATGCGGGTGCAGGGCTTGTCTTGTGCTTATGGTTCGCGAACCGTGGTGCGCGATATTTCTTTTGACCTGTGGCCTGGCGAAGTACTCGCCATTGTGGGTGAATCGGGCTCTGGTAAAACCACCTTGCTTAACGCGGTTGCGGCGCGGCACGCACCTAGCGCAGGCCAGGTGTCGTTTGACCTGCGCGACCACGGTTTGCACGAAATTTATGGCATGTCTGAAGCTCAAAGGCGCATGCTGGCTCGCACCGATTGGGGCTTTGTTCACCAAAATGCTGCAGATGGTTTGCGCATGAATGTGTCTGCAGGCGCCAATGTGAGCGAGCGCCTGATGGCTTTGGGCCAACGTCACTATGGCCAGTTGCGCGAGCAAGCCATTGATTGGCTAGAGCGGGTCGAAATTAGCCCAAGCCGCATTGACGATCGGCCCAATACCTTCTCTGGTGGTATGCGCCAGCGTCTTCAAATTGCGCGCAATTTAATCACTCAGCCTCGGCTGGTGTTCATGGACGAGCCCACTTCTGGTTTGGACGTTTCGGTGCAGGCCAAACTGCTTGACATGATGCGCACCCTGACACGCCAAATGAACTTGGCCGCGATCATTGTGACGCACGACTTGGCAGTGGCCAGGCTTTTGGCACAGCGCATGATGGTGATGCAAAACGGTCAAGCTGTTGAAACAGGCTTGACCGACCAAGTGCTTGATGACCCTCAGCATCCTTATACGCAGTTGTTGGTTTCCTCGGTATTGCAGCCATGACCCTTCAAACCACAGACGCGATGCCCATGCTGCAGATGAAAAATCTGAGCAAGCAATTTTTATTGCACTTGCAAAACAGCACCGCTTTGACCGTGCTGCAAAACTTCAATTTGACTTTAAGTCAAGGTGAGTGTGTGCGATTAAGTGGCCCCTCTGGCATGGGCAAAAGCACCATTCTCAAACTGGCCTACGGCAACTACCGCGCCAGTTCGGGTGAAATTTTGGTACGCAACATAGAAGGCCAATTTGTTGACATGAC
>CALCBL010000428.1 GCA_937897495.1 uncultured Burkholderiales bacterium | reverse complement strand
CCCTCACCTGCCCCGGCAACTGGCTGACACAAGCCACTAGCAAAGCGGTGGAATCTGCACCACCGCTGAAGGCGATGGCCAAAGGAAGCTTAGGCTGAAAGCTGGGCGCAAGCAAGCCCGCACCTGCATTTGCAGAATTATTTGCCGACTTTGGTGTCTGTGAAGCGGCCATAGCTTTGCAAACGCTCGTAGCGGCGGTCGACCAATTCTTTGGGTTTCAAATCGGTCACTTGACGCCACGCGTCTCCCAAAGCACGCTTCAAAAATGCGGCCATTTGAGCAGGGTCGCGATGCGCACCTCCAAGCGGCTCGTTCACAATTTTGTCGACCAGGTTCAAAGCTTTTAAACGGTGGGCGGTAATGCCTAGCGCCTCAGCTGCTTCTTCTGCTTTGTCGGAGGTTTTCCACAAAATGGAGGCACACCCTTCTGGGCTGATGACGGAATAAACAGAGTACTGAAGCATCAGCACTGAATCGGCCACAGAGATGGCCAATGCGCCGCCGGAGCCACCTTCACCAATGATGGTGGTGATGATGGGCACTTCCAGTTGCGCCATTTCAAAAATGTTGCGACCGATGGCCTCTGACTGGCTGCGCTCTTCGGCGTCAATGCCTGGGTATGCGCCAGGCGTGTCAACAAAGGTGAATACGGGCAGTTTGAATTTCTCGGCTGTTTTCATGAGGCGCAAAGCTTTGCGATAGCCTTCTGGCTTGCTCATGCCAAAGTTTCGCTGCGTGCGTTCTTTGGTATCACGGCCCTTTTGATGACCGAGCACCATGCAGGGCGATCCATTGAAGCGGGCCAAGCCCCCCACAATTGACAAGTCGTCAGCAAAGTGTCGGTCGCCGTGCATCTCTACAAAATCTGTGAAAATTTCGCGGATGTAATCCAGTGTGTAAGGACGCTCAGGATGACGGGCGATTTTGGTAATTTGCCAGGCCGTCAAGTCTGAGTAAATGTCTTTGGTCAGCTGTTGGCTCTTTTTACTGAGCTGATCAATTTCTTCTGAAATGTCAACGGCTGATTCGCTTTGCACATAGCGAAGTTCTTCAATTTTGCCTTCAAGTTCAGCCACCGGCTGCTCAAAGTCTAGGAATGTGCGCTTGGCCAAAATGGGCCTCCTTTATCTAGCTCAATACTCGACCGGTACGGGGTCGAGAGACCGCCAAATATACCAAGTTGCAACCGTGCTGTAGGGTTGCCACGCCTGCGCGACCTCGCGAGCATCGCTGCGGCTTACGGGTTCGCCTGAGAAATAGTTCTTGCTGATGCCATTGATCAGGCCCACATCATCTAAAGGCAAGACGTTGGGACGCATGAGGTGAAAGATCAAAAACATCTCAGCCGTCCAACGGCCTATGCCCCGAATGGCCACCAATTCATCAATGATGGCATCATCTTCCATGTGTTGCCATTCCTTGACGCTGACATTTTTGCCATGAAAATTAAGCGCCAAGTCAACCAGGTATTCAACTTTGCGCGCTGACAAACCGGCCGCGCGCATGTCATCTACTTTCAATTTCAATACGCCAGCGGGTGTGATTTTTTTGCTCAAGGCAGAAAATTTATTCCAAACCGACTGAGCGGCTTTGACTGAAATTTGCTGGCCCACAATGCTGCGCGCCAAAGTGACAAAAGCATCTCCGCGCGACACCAAACAGGCATCGCCAAATTGAGGAATCAGGCGCTTCATGACCCTGTCTTTTTTTGACAGATGCGCGCAAGCAGCAGCCCAATACTCTGGTGTGATGACATTGTCAGAATGACTCATTGAGCTGCCTCCCAAGTGGTGCCGGCAGTTGAATCTTTAAGCTCAATGCCCTGCTCTAGTAAGTGCTTGCGAATGCGGTCGGCTTCGGCAAAATTCTTGGCTGCCTTGGCGTCTGCGCGCGCTTGAATGTAAGCCTGAATAGCGGCTTCGTCCAAACCAGCACCAGCCTGTAAGTAGGCAACCGGATCGTTTTGCAAAATTCCCAAAATATTGCCAAGCGCTTTCAATAAGCCAGCTTGATCGGCTGAC
>CALCBL010000427.1 GCA_937897495.1 uncultured Burkholderiales bacterium | reverse complement strand
GGCAAATTGAATAATGCTGGATGCGCCAGATCCGTTTGATTTACCACTCTGGGTTTGACAATCGTGATCAGCACCGCTGTGCGGTGGTGCAATACCGTAAGCGCGCAATTTTTCTTTGGCTTCTGGCGTGATCCAGTCGGTGGTCCATGCGGGTGCCAGTTGTGTTTTGACTTTGCCCTTCAGGCCATGTGCTTGAAGCAAGTTGTGCACGTCGTCTTCAATTTGACCCATGGCAGGGCAGCCGCTGTAGGTAGGCGTGATGATCACTTCCAATTGTTCACTGCCATCTTGCGCAACGACACTGCGCACATCGCGCAAGATACCCAACTCGCGCAGTGTGACCACAGGAATTTCTGGATCGGTCAAAGACTCTAGCAACTGCCATACGTGCCCAAGGGTGGTGTGTGGTGGCGCACCTGAAGCGGAGGCTGTAGTTGCCAGTGTCATGTTGATCTTGAATTACCAAGTGGCGTTGGGATGCGCACGTGGCAAGCTTTGCATCTCGGCCAACATGAAACCTAAATGCTCTGAGTGAATGCTGTGCTTGCCTGTTGGTATGAAGCCGCCGGCAGCAGGGCGCTTGAGTGTGGCTTCGGCCAAGGCCTGGTCCACAATTTGGTTCCAATCATTTTGCAAACTGGCCATGTCCAACCCTGTTGCTTTGGCAGCTTCTTTTTCGTATTCGGTGCTGGTCCAAAACTCTTGCGTGTAAGGCATCAAGTGATTGACAGCGGCTTGAGCACGACCATGAGATTCAGCGGTGCCATCGCCCATGCGCAACAACCAATCGCGCGAATGCCGCAAGTGGTAGCGCACTTCTTTGAGCGACTTGGCGGCAATGGCGGCCAATTGCGCGTGCGGTGCATGTTGCAATTTGTCCCACACCAACACCATCAGTGCGCTGTACAAAAAGTTGCGAACCAAGGTGGTGGCAAAGTCGCGATCGCTGGCAGAAGTTCCGACAAGCGGCGGGTGATGCGGCAACTCTAGCAATGTGTAGTTTTTAAAATCAGGGACATCGCGAAAGAAAGCCAAAGTATCTTCAGTAGCACCGTTGCCCAATTGCTCGGCTGCTTCTTGGTACAACAAACGCGCTTGGCCAATCAGGTCCAAGCTGTTGTTAGACATGGCAATGTCTTCTTCCAGAATGGGGCCGTGGCCACTCCATTCTGCATTGCGTTGACCCAACACCAAGGCGTTGTCGGCCAAGTGCAAAAGATAGTCGATAGGCAGACAATGTTCGACTTGAGGCGCCGATGATTGCAAAGAATTATTTGCGTTTGAACTCATGGCAGGTTGCGCGCCAGACATCACATGTGCCCCACTTCAGAAGGAATTTCGTAGAAGGTGGGATGGCGGTAAACCTTGTCGCCAGAAGGCTCAAAGAATTCAGATTTGTCGTTGGGTTCGCTGGCGGCAATAGACGAAGACTGCACCACCCAAATGCTCACACCTTCTTGGCGGCGCGTGTAAACATCGCGCGCCATTTGCAAAGCGTGTTGAGAATCAGAGGCGTGCAAACTGCCGCAGTGTTTGTGCTCTAGGCCTTGTTTGCTGCGCACAAAGACTTCCCACAAGGGCCATTCTTT
>CALCBL010000426.1 GCA_937897495.1 uncultured Burkholderiales bacterium | reverse complement strand
TTCAGACCCACAGGAGACATCATGCAAAAAAACAAGCGGACCCATCTCAGTTCCCAATTCACTCGGAGAACACTGGCGGCCTCTTTGTCAGTGCTTTTACTGGGCCCCGTATTGTTTGTCGATGCCTTGGCTCAAGCTTGGCCTTCCAAGCCTATCAAAGTGGTGGTTAATTTTCCACCAGGGGGCGCTGCTGATCAAATAGCGCGTGCTGTTGGCATTCCTTTGGCAGAGGCCTTGGGCCAGCCCGTTGTCATTGAAAACAGAGGCGGCGCCAATGGCAACCTCGGTGGCGACATGGTGGCCAAGTCGGCCCCCGATGGCTACACTTTCCTCATGAGTTCTGGCGGCATGGTCTCTGTCAATCCGCACATTTATGCCCGAATGACTTTTGATCCCACCAAGGATTTGGTGCCAGTGGCTTCTGCGGCCAGGGTGTTGGTTTTTTTGGTGGCTAAGCCCAGTTTGCCGGTTGACAATATTCAAGGTTTTTTAAAGTACGCCAAAGAAAATCCAGGCAAACTTTCATATGGCTCTGCAGGCAATGGCAGTTCACCCCATTTGGCTGGTGAAATGATGAAGAGCCAGGCTGGTTTTTTTGCAGTGCATGTGCCTTATCGCGGTGCGGCACCGGCTTTGCAAGATGTGTTGGCAGGGCAGCTTGATTTTTACTTTGACCCTGGCATCGGCTTGGGTCAGGTGCGTGCTGGCAAGCTCAAATTGTTGGCGGTGGGTAGCCTGAAGCGCTCTCCCTTGTTTCCAAACGTGCCCACTTTGGATGAGTCGGGCCTCAAAGGTTTTGACGCTGACACTGTGTTTGGTTTTTATGCTCCAGCAGGTACACCTGCCGATGTGATTGCTAAGGTCAATCGGGAAATCAATCGCATTTTGTCAACGCAAGCTTTGAAAGATCGCATTCAAAACTTGGGTGGTGAGGCTTTGCCTTTAACGCCAGCTGAGTTTGGCGCGCGTGCTACTGAAGACGCCAAGCGATTTGGTGAAATCATTCGGGAACGCAAAATTGTGGGCGATTGATTAATTGGGGTCAGATCAACATTAATTTCCAATCTAAAGGGCAAAAGGCTAAGGGGGGCTTCCTCATGGTGGGGTACCACAAATCGTCAGCCCCCCTT
>CALCBL010000425.1 GCA_937897495.1 uncultured Burkholderiales bacterium | reverse complement strand
TGCAACCATGATGAACTTGTGACTTCATGCATTGTCTCCAATAGGGTGTACCGCAGAGATAAAAAAATGCCGCAAAATGCGGCATTTTTTAGATGGTGCAGTGAATTACTTCACTGCAACTGGCTTACCAAATTCGACCCATGCTTTACCATCAAACTTCACCAGTTGCATAGTTTGGAACAATGCAAAATCAGTTGGTGATGTGTTCGCCAGTACACCGGGCAAGGCCATCGGCACTTGAAAGTCCTTGATGCTGGTGGCTTGTTTCATGACGTTTTCACGGGTGAGGTTGTCCCCCGCCTGTCTGAGCACGTGAGCCATCAACTGAGCCACTGCATAGCCATAGGAGGCGTTACCATCGTCTGGACTGACTTCAGGCGAGTATTTTTTGATCAATGCTTTGAAGTCCTTCATCGTCGGGTCGTTGTCCCAGCGGGTATCGGCACCTTCTTTGATGTAGTTCATTGAAATCAAGCCCACCGAGACATCTAGGCCCGCAGGCTTCAAGACGCTACCCACCGAAGCAGAGACTTGGTTCAGGTAGTGTGTTGGCTTCCAGCCCACGTCACTGACCTTGCGAATGGCTTGCGCTGCAAACTTGGGTGTCGTGATGTTGAAGAAGGTGTCGGCACCAGATCCCTTGAGCGTGACGATTTGAGAGTCGATGGTTGGGTCTGTCACTTCATAGGTAGCTTGGGAAACAATCATGCTTGCAGCCTTAGCGCCCAAGCCTTCTTTGAAACCGTTGAAGTAGTCCTTGCCGTAATCGTCATTTTGCATCAGTACCGCAATTTTGGCATTGGGCTTGGTGGCCAGAATATGCTGAGCATAAAGCTTGCCTTCGGATTGGTAATTGGGGTTAAAACCAATGGTCCAAGGATTGTTTTTCGGATCGTTCCATTTCGATGCGCCAGTGGCCAAGAACATGTGCGGCACTTTCTTGGTATTCATGTACTTGTGAATGGCGGTATTGGAAGGTGTGCCCAATGTGCCCAAGGTCAACAAGACTTCATCTTGCTCTACCAAACGGCGAATCATCTCCACCGTTTTGGGCGGGCTGTAGCCATCGTCTAGTGTGATGAAGTTGATATTGAGGCCGTTAATGCCACCTGTTTCGTTCAATTGCTTGAAGTAAGCTGCCTGAACCTTGCCGATGACGCCGTAAGCCGAAGCTGGGCCGCTGTATGGCATGGTTTGGCCAATTTTAATTTCAGTGTCGCTAGCACCCGGATCGTATTTTTTTTGCGCGGCGGCCGGTAAGGCAAAGCCAATGAGGGAAATGCACAGAGCAGTCAGGGCAAATTGTCTCTTTTTCATGGTGGTCCTTGGTTGAGAGAAAGGGTTGAAAATCAAGAGCGAGTTGGGCGAAACTTCTCACCCAACAAACGCAGGGCACCTGCAATACCAGTGGGCATGGTGTACATAAACAAGATTAGCATGGTTCCGTAGATGGCCCAAGGTGCGGCCTTGGAAATCTGATCAGCGATGTTGGGAATGAACTGGATAAATAATGCGCCATACAAAGCACCAGGCAAAGAAGTTACGCCGCCAATCACCATGCCAACCAGCAATGTGATCGATAGGAAAACGGTGAAACTGTCGGGTGCCACAAAGGCTACCAAAATAGCGCTAAGAGCACCCGCCACACCTGTGAACATGGCGCTCACACCGAAAGCCAAACTTTTGTACAAGGGCGTATCAATGCCCATTGAGGCCGCAGCAATAGGTTGATCGCGGATGGCGATCAGGGCACGACCTACTCGGCCGCGAATCAAATTCCACCCAATGACGAACATCACCACGGTGACTGCCAAGGTAAAGAAATAAAGCCAACGGTCAGAGTTGAGTTTCAAGCCGAACAAAGTTTCCCAAGGCGGGTCGGGTTTCATGATCACAATACCTTGCACGCCTCCCGTTAGAAATTCTAGATGTTTAAACTTGAGCAACTGAGGTAAAGCCACTGCCAGTGCAAACGTGGCCAAGGCCAAGTAGTGGCCCTCTAGCCGCAGGGCAGGTAAGCCAAACAAAAAGCCCACCACCAGACAAATGAAGGCAGCAATCGGAATGGTCATCCAATAGGGAATATTCATCTTATCCATCAGAATGGCACTGGTGTAGGCCCCGATGGCCAAGAAGGCGCCATGTCCCAAAGAAATTTGACCACTGTAACCAATGAGGATATTCATACCCACCAACGCAATGGCATAGCTCAACACCATGGAGGCTTGGAACACATGGTAATTGGATATGAAAAAGGGCAAGACGCAGGCTGCGATCAGGCCCAACACGATTCGAATCCATGGGATCGAATTTTCGGTAGATGGTAGATTGGAAGACATCTAATTCAGACCCTTGAAACAATCACTTTACCGAACAGGCCGGCAGGTTTGATGGTGAGCACAACAATGATCAATACCAAGGCGACCGAGAGCTTAAGCTCTGTACCGATGACGTAGGCACCTAGAATATTTTCAAGAATGCCAACGATGAAGCCGCCCAACACCGCCCCCCCTGGACTGTCAATGCCTCCGACCAATGCCGCAGCAAAGGCATAGAGCAAGACACCCGACATCATGTTGGGCTCAAGGAAGACCACTGGCGCAATCATCATGCCCGCTACAGAACCAATGGCGGCGGCAAGTCCCCAACCCAAGGCCAACATCCAACCCACGCGGATGCCCACCAAGCGGCTTGAATCTGGATTTTGCGCGGCAGCGCGCATGGCCAGCCACAGTGGGGTGAACTTGAAAAAGCTGTAGAGCAATAACAAAAGCACCATGGTCACACCTATGGAGCCCAGTTCGTGCGATGAAATGAAATACAAACCAAACGGCGGCTCTTTGGGAAAAGGAGATGGAAAAGCTTTGATGGTGTAGGTGAAGATCCAACCTGCAATGCTGTTAAGGATGACCAACAGACCAATGAAGACCACCACAA
>CALCBL010000424.1 GCA_937897495.1 uncultured Burkholderiales bacterium | reverse complement strand
GGTGGGCTCGCCAAAGGCCACGTTCAAGACCACATTGGCCGTTTTTCGGCCAACTCCCGGCAATGACTCAAGTGCTTCCCGTGAGCGGGGCACCACACCTTGGTATTGGTCGATCAAAATTTGACAGGTTTTGAGCAGATTGCTGGCCTTGTTTCGGTACAGCCCAATGGTCTTGAGGTATTTTTCAAGCCCTTCTTGCCCTAAAGCCAAAATGGCCGCTGGGGTGTTGGCCACTGGAAAGAGTTTGCGGGTGGCTTTGTTCACACTCACATCGGTGGCTTGAGCCGAAAGTAGCACAGCCGTTACCAGTTCAAACACCGAGGTGTACGCCAACTCGGTGGTGGGCAGGGGGTTGGCTTCTTTCAGGGTGTGAAAAAAGAGTTCGATGTTGTGTGCGTTCATGAGAGAAAATGTGAGAATTGACCAACCGTGTTTGAGAGAAGATACACCATGTCCTTGCAATTTGCAGATCGTTTGAACAATGTCGAAACTTCAGCCATTCGGGAGTTGTTCAAACTTCTGGGCAAGCCCGGCATTATCAGTTTTGCCGGTGGCTTCCCCGACAGCGCCATGTTTGACGTGGAAGGCATTCGCGAGGCCTCCTCTTTGGCCTTGTCCCAAGAGCCAGGTGCCGCACTTCAGTATGGCGCCACAGAAGGTTACGGCCCATTGCGCGAGCAATTGGCGCACTTTATGGCTCAAAAGGGCGTCACAGAATTAAGTTCAGAGCAACTCATTGTGACCACGGGCAGTCAACAAGCACTGGACCTCATTGGCAAAACCATGATCAGCCCCGGTGACAAAGTCATTGTGGAAGGCCCCACTTTTTTGGCCACCATTCAGTGCTTTAGGTTGTATGGTGCAGAGCTCATTTCTGCGCCAGTCGATGGCCATGGGGTTGACACCGATGTTCTTGAAAAACTCATAGCCGAACACCGCCCCAAATTTGTGTATGTCATCCCCACCTTTGGCAACCCTACAGGTGCTTTGCTTAACTTAGAGCGCCGTAAAAAGTTGCTCGAGTTGGCCGTCAAATATAAAACCCTCATGGTGGAAGACGATCCCTACGGCGATTTGTATTTCAATGACGCACCACCTCCCAGTTTGCTGGCCTTGAGTGCGCAAGTGCCTGGCAGTCGCGATTGGTTGGTGCACTGCGGCTCTTTGTCAAAAGTCTTAAGCCCAGGTCTGCGTGTGGGTTGGATGATTGCACCGTCAGAACTTTTAAGTCGTGCTGTTATGTGCAAGCAATTCAGCGATGCGCACACCAGCACCTTTGCGCAAGCCACTGCCGCGCAATATCTCAAGGCAGGGCGCATGCCAGCTACCTTAGACAAAGTGCGCCAGGTTTATGCATTGCGCGCCCAGACCATGTGCAACGCACTGCGCCAAAATTTAGGCGACGCCATTTCATTTGTTCAACCCCAAGGCGGTTTGTTTGTGTGGGCCAGCCTCACGGGTGCTGGCGGCAAAGTGAATGACGGCAATGCGTTTGCCAAAATGGCCATCGACAAAGGCGTGGCCTTTGTGCCAGGTACGCCTTTCTTTTGCCAAAATCCCGATCACAGCACTTTGCGCTTTAGCTTTGCCACGGTGGGCGAAGACAAAATTTTGGAAGGCGTTGATCGCTTGAAGCAAGCCATGGACGCATCTGTGTCAGCTTCGGCTTGAACTCAATGAAGCTTCATGGCGTTGACATTCAAGTTGAAGGCAACGGCCCCGAAACCCTGGTCATGTTGCATGGCTGGCCCGATACCTTAGCCCTTTGGAATGACACCGTACAAGCGCTGAGTGACACTCACCAATGCGTGCGTTTTACATTGCCCGCATTTGATGCGCAAGCACCCATGCAAGCCAAATCGTTGGTTGAGATGGTAAGTTTCATCGATGAAGTGGTGCATGCTGTTAGCCCTCACAAACCCGTCACTCTGGTCTTGCACGATTGGGGTTGTATTTTTGGTTATGAATATGCAGCGCTGCACCCAGATCGAGTGAAGCGCATGGTTGCTGTTGATGTGGGCGATCACAACTCACATGCACTTCTTTCCTCTTGGACTGCCAAAGCCAAATGGGGCGTGTTCAGCTATCAAATTTGGTTGGCCGTGGCTTGGCAAATAGCGCGCTGGTTTGCATCGCCAGGCAAGTCTGTGGCCAACCGCATGACGCGTTACATGGCAAAAGCTTTAAGGTGCCCCAGTCCGCTGGCCGACATGCACAGTGGCATGAATTCTCCGTATGCCATGAAGTGGATGGGCTCTTTAGGCGGCTTTGACAAATCGGCCAATGTGCTCAAGTTATTGCCTTTGGCTCGTCCCATGCTGTATGTCTATGGCCGCCGAAAACCGTTCATGTTTCATTCGCCTGAATGGCTTGAAAAAATTGCAGCCCACCCTGGTTCGCGCGTAGAGGAATTTGACACGGGTCATTGGGTGATGAGTGCCAAGCCCGAACTATTTACAGCTTTGCTTAAAGAATGGTTGGCAACAACATGACATCGCCGCGCAATGAATCGCAACTGACGCCAGCGTCCAATACGCGCAGAGATATTTTGAAATGGGCGGCCTTGGCTTCGGCACCTGTGTCTTTTAGTTTGTCGATGGCGCAATCACCTTTAAGGCACAACCCATTTACATTGGGTGTTGCCAGTGGATCACCCAATCACCATTCGGTGGTGTTGTGGACCCGACTCATGCCAGATGCAGCCAGCGGTAACTCGCAATTTGCCGCAAGCGATGTGTCTGTCAAATGGGAAGTAGCGGACGATGAGGGCTTCAAAGTCAATCGCCGCACTGGCCAAGTGGTGGCACTGTCCGCGTTGGCGCATTCAGTGCATTTAGAGCTTGATCAACTGCAAAGTGATCGGTGGTACCACTACCGCTTTCAAATCGGTGATGCGCAAAGCACTGTGGGCAGAACCAGAACGCTGCCACACCCTGAAGCCATGGTGCAAAAACTCCGCGTGGCCTACGCCTCATGCCAGCGCTGGGAGCATGGCTACTTCAGCGCCTACGACCACATGTGCCAAGAAAACTTAGACATGGTCTTGTTCTTGGGTGATTACATTTATGAATATGCAGGGGCCGCCAATGCAGTGCGCTTGCCTTCGGGTGGCTGGGTGAACAGCTTGTCTGATTACCGCGACCGATATGCACTTCACAGAAGTGAAAAAAGCTTGCAGGCCATGCACGCGCAATGCCCTTGGCTGATCACGTGGGACGACCATGAAGTGTCCAATGACTATGCGGGTTTGGTCAGAGGCCAAAGCGGCAACATTGGTTTTGATTTTGTGGCGCAGCGTGCTAGAGCCTACCAGGCGTTTTATGAACACATGCCTTTGCGGGTCAGTGCATTGACAAAGTCCATTGAAGGTTTGGCCAGCGGCGCAGAACTTCGCATCTACGGGCAAGTGTCCTTTGGCAAATTGGCCAATATCTATTTGCTAGACGACAGGCAATACCGTGACCGTCAAGTGTGCAACAGGAACGATGCGTATGGCTCAGGCTGGCTTGACACGGCGCAATGCGAAGAATGGCTCGATCCCAAGCGAACATTGTTGGGTGCAGAACAATCGCAGTGGCTAGACCAATCTTTTGCCAAGGCCAAAAGCGATGCGCGCACTTGGAATGTCATTGCACAGCAAACTATTTTTGGCAGGCGTGATTACAAGTTGGGTGCAGGCTACTCATTGTGGAATGATGGGTGGGATGGCTACTCGGCCGCACGCCAAAGCATGACACAGTCCATGCAAAACCATGCACTCCAAAACCCCGTGCTCGTTGGCGGTGACGTTCACGAAAACTGGGTAGGCCATGTCATGGCCGATGCCTACAAAGACGAAAGCGCCAAAATTGGTGTCGAGTTTTGTGGTGCTGGCATTACGGCGCGCTCGGCTGGTAATTCAAAGTTGGCCGCACGCTTGGCTGAAAACCCGCACTTTGTATTTGCCGACAGCGAGCGCAAAGGTTATGGCGTGGTGGAGTTCACGGCCAAGCAAATTCAAACTGAGCTAAGGGTGGTTGACGATGTGCGTCAACAGCAAACCAAAATTGAAACTTTGGCCAAGTTTTCCGTTGAGGCGGGGGTGCCGCAGGTCAATCGCTTGGCCTAAGCGCTTGGCTTTACCTTTTGCCTTGAAAAACTTCCAGCAAGCGATCTAGCCCGCCGTCTTCAATGGCCACCATGGCCTGCTCGCGCACCTTGGGCTTGGCATGATAGGCCACAGACAATCCTGCCACACCCATCATGGGCAAGTCATTGGCACCATCACCCATGGCGATGGCTTGTGAGGGTGCTATGCCCATTTGAGTGCAGGTTTGAAGCAGCATCTTGCGTTTTTCTTCACCATCGCAAATGTCGCCCCAGTCTTGGTCCACCATGCGGCCTGTCAGTTCACCATTCATCACTTCCAACACATTGGATCGCGTCCAGTTGATGTTGAGCCTGTCCTTCACATGGTCTGTGAAAAATGTAAATCCGCCTGAGACCAGCAGCACTTTCATGTCGGCAGCTTGGCAGGCTTTGACCAAATTTTCTGCACCAGGATTAAGTTGCAGGCGATGGTTCAATACCTCTTCCATGTGCGCCACCGTCACACCTTTTAAAAGTGCCACACGTCTGCGCAAGCTGTCTTTGTAATCAGCAATTTCACCGCGCATCGCCGCTTCTGTAATGGCGGCTACTTCGGCTTTGCGGCCTGCTGCGTCTGCAATTTCGTCGATACATTCAATGTTGATGAGTGTGGAGTCCATGTCGAAGGCAATGAGTTTGAAATCGCTTAATTTCAAAGGCGGCGTAAAGCCCTTCACGGTCATGCCTTGAAAGCTAGGGGCGCTTTGCTCGTTGCTCATGCTTGTTTATCCTTCAACGGTCTCAATTTTAGGCTGACCCAAAGAACGCAAGATGTCGCGCACCATTTGCGCACGGGCTTTGGGGTCTGGCAGTTCGCGCTCGATGCGCAGTTTGTCATTGCCAGCCAATTGAATGTGCTTGTTCTTTTGAATCAGCTCAATGATGCGCATGGGCTCAATGGGTGGGTTGGGCTTGAAGCTAATTTGAATCATGCCGGGCGCAGCATCTACCTTCACCACACCATAAGGCAAGCTTAGTACCCTTAAGCGGTGCACATCCATGAGCGTTTGGGCCTGCGGTGGTAGCTTGCCAAATCGATCCACAATTTCTTCTAACAAGCCGTCAATCTGATCGGAAGTTTTGGCAGTGGCCAATTTCTTGTAGAAAGACAAACGCAAATGCACATCGCCGCAGTAGTCGTTGGGCAGCAGGGCAGGGGCATGCAAATTGATGTCGGTGGCAGCAGAAAGGGGGCTGAGCAAATCGGGTTCTTTGCCCAATTTCAAACAGCGCACGGCTTCGTTCAACATTTCGTTGTACAGCTGGAAGCCCACTTCCAGCATGTTGCCGCTTTGGTTTTCGCCCAGCACTTCACCGGCGCCGCGAATTTCCAAATCGTGCATGGCCAAATAAAAGCCGCTGCCCAATTCTTCCATTTGCTGAATGGCGTCCAAGCGCTGCGCAGCATTTTTAGTAAGCGCGTCAATTTCTGGCACCATCAAATAGGCATAAGCTTGGTGATGGCTTCGGCCCACACGACCGCGCAATTGGTGCAACTGGGCCAAGCCAAATTTGTCGGCGCGCGAAATCACAATGGTGTTGGCAGTAGGCACATCGATGCCGGTTTCAATGATGGTGGAGCACAGCAAAATGTTGTAGCGCTGCGCCACAAAATCGCGCATCACTTTTTCCAAATCACGCTCGGGCATTTGACCGTGCGCCACTGCAATGCGCGCTTCGGGCAATAGTTCTTCCAGTTTTTGGCGGCGGTTCTCAATGGTGTCCACTTCGTTATGCAAGAAGTAAACTTGGCCACCGCGCTTCAGTTCACGCAGCACCGCTTCGCGAATCACGCCTATGCCTTCGTTGCGCACAAAGGTTTTAATGGCCAAGCGGCGCTGGGGTGCGGTGGCAATCACGCTTAAGTCACGTATGCCTTCTAGCGCCATGCCCAATGTCCGTGGAATGGGTGTGGCCGTGAGCGTAAGCACATCCACTTCTGCGCGCATGGCTTTCATAGCTTCTTTGTGGCGCACACCAAAGCGGTGTTCTTCGTCAATCACCAACAAGCCCAAGTTTTTAAATTTAGTTGATTCACTGAGTAATTTGTGTGTGCCCACCACAATGTCCACAGTGCCATCGGCCAAACCTTTGAGGGCCTCATTCACTTCTTTGGTAGAGCGAAAACGAGAGACTTCAGCCACCTTCACCGGCCACTTGGAAAACCGATCTTTCAAAGTTTGAAAGTGTTGCTCAGCAAGCAGCGTGGTAGGTGCCAAGATGGCCACTTGTTTGCCACCAGTGACCGCAACGAATGCGGCACGCAATGCCACTTCTGTTTTTCCAAAGCCCACGTCGCCGCACACCAATCTGTCCATGGGGCGCGGACTGATCATGTCTTGAATGACGGCATGAATGGCTGCATTTTGATCAGCTGTTTCGCTAAAGCCAAAATCGTTGGCAAACACTTCGTAGTCTTGTGGGCTGTATCTAAAGGCATGGCCTTGGCGGGCAGCACGCCTGGCATAAATGTTCAACAGCTCTGCCGCTGAATCGCGCACTTGCTCGGCCGCTTTGCGTTTGGCTTTTTCCCACTGACCACTGCCCAAACGGTGCAGCGGCGCTTCATCGGCGCTCACACCGGTGTAACGGCCAATCAGTTGCAGTTGGCTGACGGGGACATACAGCGTGGCCTTGTCGGCATACTCCAAATGCAAAAACTCTTGCAACGCAGGTGTGCCATCGGCGTTTTTCTCCCCCAAATCCATGTTCACCAAACCGCGGTAGCGGCCAATGCCATGTGCGTTGTGCACCACGGGGTCGCCTACGTTGAGCTCTGACAAATCTTTGATCAGCGCTTCAACATCGCTCACTTGCTCTTGTTTCTTGCGCCTGCGTGTGGTGACGCCTGCTGCAAACAATTCAGTCTCTGTGACCAAATCGATGCCAGCTTCAAACCAATGGAAGCCAGAATTTAAAGCAGCTGTAGCAATGCCAATTTTTTCATCGCTGCTTTGAAACTCTTGCAGGTTGTCAAACGCCGGTGGGTTGACACCACCAGCACGCAAAAAGTCCAGCAGGCTTTCTCGGCGGCCCGCACTCTCGGCCAATACCAACACACGATGTGGCGTGCTCCGAATGTGCGCTTGCAGTTTGGCCAAAGGCTCTTCTGCGCCCCGCACCACCGTGAGGTCAGGCAGAGGTTGAGCCAAGGTGTTGTCGGCGTTGCTGTCTTGGCTGTCACCCACATTGTCTTTGGCACCAGGGCGCAAAGCCAATTGCGCATGCTGGTTGGTGCCGGTATAAAACTGCTCGGCCGATAAGAACAAAGCTTCGGGCGGCAAAGCAGGTCGCTCAGGGTCGCCTTGCACCAAGCGATAACGGTCTTTGGTGTCTTGCCAAAAACGTTGAAACGCGGGCTCTAAATCGCCATGCAAGACCAGCGTGGCTGGCTTGTCACTGCCAGCGCCCAAATAGTCAAACACCGTGGCGGTTTCTTCAAAGAACAGCGGCAAATAATATTCAATGCCTGCTGTGGCCACGCCGTTGCCGATGTCTTTGTAAATGCGACTTTTGGTGGGGTCGCCATCTAGCAGTTCACGCCACCGACTGCGAAACTTGGCACGCGCCGCTTCGTCCATGGGAAATTCGCGGCCCGGCAACAAGCGCACTTCGGGCACGGGATACAAACTGCGCTGCGTGTCGGGGTCAAAGGTGCGAATGGAGTCAATTTCGTTGTCAAACAAATCAACGCGAAAGGGTACTTGCGAGCCCATAGGAAAGAGATCAATCAGGCCGCCGCGCACCGCATATTCGCCAGGGCTGACCACTTGGCTGACATGGCTGTAACCTGCCAAAGTCAGTTGGGCTTTGAGTTTGGCTTCGTCCAGTTTTTGCTTGGTCTTGAATTGAAACGTGTAGCCTGCCAAAAATGAGGGCGGGGCCAAACGGTACAAAGCGGTGGTGGCCGGAATGAACACCAAGTCGGCGCCTTCTGCTTTGTCGCGCTGGCTAATGCGCCACAGGGTGGCCAAGCGTTCGCTGATCAGGTCTTGGTGGGGCGAAAACGTGTCGTAAGGCAGCGTTTCCCAGTCGGGAAAAATGGCGCATCGAAGGCCCGGTGCAAAGAAAGCCACCTCGTCCATCAGGCGCTGGGTGTCGGCAGCGTCAGAGGTGACCACAGCAGTGAGGCGGCCTTGGGCTTTTTCGCGTTCGGCCAGTTGGGCCAATAGCACAGCGTCTGCCGATCCCATGGGACGGGGCAGGGTGAAGCGTTTTCCTAAGCTAAGCGCGGGTAATTGCATGAACTCCAATAGTATAGTTGGCGTATTGGCAATCCTATATAGACGCACTTTGAACCCCTCTGACCCTACTGATCTTTCTGACCTTTTTGCAGCAGTCAGCCTTCAAGACGCAGAAATCACTGCACCTGTGGCCAGGTGTTTTGCACTGGTGCCTTGCGCGGGTTCTGGTTCGCGTGCTGGCACCGTCATGCCAAAACAGTACGAGTTGATTGCTGGCCAAAGCATGGTGATGCACACCTTGAATGCGCTTCTGTCTGTTAGCAGGCTTGAAAAAATTGTGGTGGTTGTGTCGCCCACCGATTCGCATGTGTGGCCCGTTGAAACCATTCGCCCAATCAAATGCGGGGGCGCCACCCGTGCCGAGTCGGTGTTCAACGGCTTAACGCAATTGCTGGCTGAGGGTGAAAAAAATCCTGAAGGCGTTCAACCGAGTGACTGGATTTTGGTCCACGATGCAGCGCGTTGCCTCATTACCGATTTAGAAATCAACCGCTTGATTGATGCGTGCTTGGACGACGAAGTAGGGGGCTTGTTGGCCCTGCCTTTGCCAGATACATTGAAGGTTGCGGTCAATGGTCGCATCAGTGAAACATTGCCAAGGCAAGATAAGTGGTTGGCGCAAACACCCCAAATGTTCAGAGCTGGGGCTTTGCATGCGGCACTGCTTTCCAAAGTTTCTGAAAACTTTGACGGCATTACCGATGAAGCCAGCGCCATGGAGATGGCAGGGTTTGCGCCCAAGTTGGTGGTGGGCAGTCCGCACAATTTCAAAGTGACTTATCCGCCAGATTTTGCATTGGCAGAAGATTTGCTAAGGAGCAGAGCATGAACATTCGAGTAGGCGAAGGTTGGGACACACATGCCTTGGTGGCAGGCCGTCCTTTGATGTTGGGCGGCGTGCAAATTCCGCACGACAAAGGCTTGTTAGGTCACTCCGACGCCGATGTGTTGTTGCATGCCATCACCGATGCATTGCTCGGTGCTGCAGGCCTGGGCGACATTGGCCAGCACTTTCCAGACACCGATGCCACTTACAAAGGCGCTGACTCCGTCATGCTTTTGAAAAAAGCTTATGAGCATGTCAAACATTTAGGCTGGCACTTGGGCAATGTCGATTGCACCATCATTGCGCAAGCGCCCAAGTTGTCACCGCATCGCTCAGACATTCGGTCTTCCATTGCCAAAGCTTTGGGCGTGCCAGAATCGTTTGTGAATGTGAAAGCCAAAACGGCTGAAAAAATGGGCCCCGTGGGTGAGGGCCTGAGCATGGAAGCCAGGGCTGTGGTGTTAATTCACAAGCCCTAACGCTGAGTCAATGGCCACCTTTTGAGGTGGCTATTTTTACTGAGCGGCCCAGCCGCCGTCCATGTTCCAAGCCACGCCGCGAATGTTGTTGCCAGCGGCAGAGCAGAAGAACACAGCCAAGTCACCCAACTCTTCAGGCGTGGTGAATTGCATGGAAGGCTCTTTCTCGCCCAACAACAATTCAGTGGCCGCTTGGTTGGTGAGGCCCAACGTTTCTGCTTTGGCGTCCACTTGTTTTTGCACCAAAGGTGTGAGCACCCAGCCTGGGCAAATGGCGTTGCACGTGATGCCAGACTTGGCGTTTTCCAATGCAGTGACTTTGGTCAAGCCCACAATGCCGTGCTTGGCCGCCACATAGGCTGACTTTTCGGCAGAGCCCACCAAACCATGAACCGATGCCACATTGATGATGCGGCCCCAGTTGGCCTTTTGCATGGCAGGCAGCACAGCCCGAGAAGCATGAAAAGCGCTAGACAGATTGATGGCGATGATGGCATCCCAACGCTCAATCGGGAAATTTTCGATGCGGGCCACATGCTGAATACCAGCGTTGTTGACCAAAATATCGACGCTGCCAAATTTCTCTTGGGCAAACTTCACCATGGCTTCAATTTCTGGGGGCTTGCTCATGTCGGCACCGTGATAGGCCACTTTGGCGCCTAGTGCCGCAATTTCAGCCTCGGGTCCGGCATGGTCGCCAAAGCCATTCAAAACAATGTTGGCGCCTTGCTTGGCCAAGGCCTTGGCGATGCCTAAGCCAATGCCGCTGGTAGAGCCGGTCACGAGTGCAGTTTTGCCTTTCAGCATGGTGGTTCTCCGAATGAATTACGATGTGTAAAGGTGAATTATGGCGCGTCAATGCCACAGTGAACTGACGGCCCCACTCTAAATTTAGAATTGAACCCACTTATGTTCGAGCCCATCCTTGATTTTGTTGCATGCCCCGACCCTCAGGGCACCCACCGCATGGCCTACTGGTCTTGGGGCGAAAAATCGGCTGCGCATGTGGTGTTTTGTGTCCACGGCTTAACCCGCCAAGGCCGCGATTTTGATTTGTTGGCCCAAGCCTTGGTGGCATCTGCCAAAGATGCTGGTTTGCCCGCTATCAGAGTCATTTGTCCCGATGTCGTGGGCCGCGGCAAAAGCGATTGGCTGCAAGACCCCTTGGGTTATCAATTTCCCCAATATGCTGCTGACATGGCTGTGCTGCTGCAAAGCTTGAACACACAGCGGGCGATTGAGCGCCTAGATTGGGTGGGCACCAGCATGGGCGGTGTGATTGGCATGTTGATGGCAGCCCAAAAATTACCAGTGCCTGTGCAACATTTGGTTTTGAACGACATCGGACCGCCCGTATCGTGGAAGTCCATTTTGAACATGAAGACCTATGTGGGCGAGGTGGGCAAGTTTCAAACGGTGCAAGACGCGGCCAATGCCATGTGGCAAATTTCCAAATCTTTTGGGCCGCATACTTCTGAAGAGTGGTTGGCTTTGTCTCAAAACATGGTGCGGCGTTTGGAAGACGGCACTTATTGCTTGCATTACGACCCGCAACTTAGAGTACCCATTCGCGCAGTCACAGAAGAACAAGCCAAGGCCGGTGAAGCAACTTTGTGGCAGGTCTACGATTTGATTCAGTGCCCCACATTGCTCATTCGCGGTGCTGAATCGGAGTTGCTTAGCGCTGCCGCTGCGTTAGAAATGGCACAGCGCGGTGCCCGTGCTCAGGTGGTCACATTGCCAGGTGTGGGCCATGCACCTACCCTGACGCACCAAGATCAAATTGACATCGTTCTGCAGTTTTTAGGTTTGCCTGCATGAGTGCTGAGCTTGAAGATGTTTTGGTTCGCGCAAGAGCGTTTGCCGAACCCTTCTTGTCGAGTGAATATCTAGACACCGGCGAGAACATGCTCGAGCATGCCGATGCCGTGGCCTCTATTTTGGACACCATGAGCAGCGGCAATGATGTGAAGGCTGCCAGCTATTTGGTGTATGCCTGCCCTCACTTAAGCCGACCCCGAGAAGTGATTGCCAAAACATTTGGCGATGAGTTTGCATCCTTGGCGGTTGAGACTAACAAGTTGGTGGAAGTGCAACGTATTTCGCGCACAGCTGCATCGTCTGCACAATTGCAAGACGATCCACGTGCGCAGACAGAGAACGTGCGCAAAATGCTTTTGGCTTTTAGCAAAGATTTGCGCGTGATCATGTTGCGCTTGGCTTCGCGTTTGCAAACGCTTCGGTATTTTGCAAGTGTCAAAAAAGAAGTGCCTGCAGTATTGGCCAAAGAGTCTTTGCAGGTGTTTGCTCCTTTGGCCAATCGCTTGGGTATTTGGGAAATAAAATGGGAGTTGGAAGATTTATCCTTTCGTTTTTTAGAGCCCGATACCTACAAACAAATTGCCAAACTGCTGCATGAAAAGCGTACAGAGCGCGAACACAACATGCATGATTTACAGCAGAAGTTGCAAAACGAATTGGCTGAACAAAACGTACATGCCTCAGTGCAGGGTCGGCCTAAACACATCTACAGCATTGTGAAAAAAATGCGCGGCAAGTCGCTTGATTTTTCTCAGGTGTTTGACATTCGTGCCATGCGCGTCATTGTGTCCAACGTAGCCGATTGTTATGAGGCGCTCAGTTGGGTGCACTCGCGCTATGTGCCTATCGCTTCTGAGTTTGACGACTACATTGCCAAACCCAAGTCCAATGGCTATCAGTCTTTGCACACCGTGGTGCGAGACGACCAGGCTCGGCCCATCGAAATTCAAATTCGCACGCAAGCCATGCACGAGCATGCAGAGCATGGGGTGGCCGCGCACTGGGCTTACAAAGAAGCCGGCGCAAAAGGTTATGTGGGCGTGAG
The DNA here is from genome assembly GCA_937897495.1 of uncultured Burkholderiales bacterium. Taxonomy (GTDB): domain Bacteria; phylum Pseudomonadota; class Gammaproteobacteria; order Burkholderiales; family Burkholderiaceae_C; genus Limnohabitans_A. Next base: position 383 of record CALCBL010000424.1, on the reverse strand, counting down.
TGCCAGTAGCGACTACGACGCCAAGATTGCCGTGCTGCGACAGTTGCTGGCTTGGGAAAGGGAGATGTCGACAGAGGCTTCTGGCGTTTTAAGTCAGGCGGGTGTTGATACCTCCAAAACTGCGGGCAAAGAAGCTGACGCCTTGTTTGAAGATCGCATTTACGTACTCACCCCCAATGCAGCCATTGTGGAATTGCCCAAAGGCGCTACCCCCATCGATTTTGCATACACCGTTCACACCAATTTGGGACACAGATGCCGCGGTGCCAAAGCCGATGGCGTGATGGTTCCGTTGAACACGCCCTTGCAAAATGGGCAGACAGTCGAAATTACAACTGTCAAAGAAGGGGCCCCCTCACGTGATTGGATGAACGCTGAGTTGG
>CALCBL010000423.1 GCA_937897495.1 uncultured Burkholderiales bacterium | reverse complement strand
CAATTCATTGCTGTCTTGCATGGTGGCCCACACCGTGGTGCTCTTGCTGTCAATCCACATGTGGCTAGGTGTTTTAGCCGATTGAATGCGTTTAAGCAAGGTGGGCGTTTGGCCATCCCATTTGTAGATGTCAATGTGATTGAGTCTGTTGGCGACTGTGACGAACCATTTCATGTCAGGGGAAAAACGCAAGTGATAAGGATCCAAAATGCCTGGAATGACGCGCTGGATTTCTGCGGTTCGGGGGTCGATGAAGGTCAGAGAATCGGACAGGGCATTGGCCACAATGACCGATTTTTCATCTGGCGTGAGGTACAAATGGTGCGGCTCTTTGCCGGTGGGGATTCGCTTGGTTTCAGTCCAAGTGACGGGGTCAATGACACTGACATTCCCTTCGAGGGAATTTAAGACAAAAATGGGGGCAGGTGCTTGAACTGCAGGCTCGGGAGGCGCAGGTTTAGGTCCTGAGGACATGGCCGAAGCAAGACCGAAAGTGGCCAAACCAATTGTGAAGGTCAGTGCTTTTAAGATCATTCCTTAAGTGTAATGGGGTATTGGAAGGCATCCCTGTCTATCGGGTGCAATCTTTTTAATTTTTGAGGTTTTCTAGTGTCAAAATTGTCTGCATGACTGACCCCTCTCTGATCTCCATCTTGGGTGTTGACTTAGAAGTGAAACACATCCCGCTGGACAAGCCTTTGGCCTTCAAGGACAAAGCTCCCAGTTGCGTTTTTTTGCACGAAGGACTGGGCAGTGTGGCCCTCTGGAAAGATTGGCCAGCGCAAATCTGCCAAAGTCTGGGCTGCGAAGGCTGGGTTTATTCACGCCAAGGCTATGGGCAATCTGAAGGCATTTCAGACGTGCGAGGAGCTGGAAGACTTCCATCGAACTACATGCACCGGGAGGCTTTGGAAGTTCTTCCCGCCTTGTTGGCGCATTTAAACATTGCCAATCCCCTTTTGATTGGCCACTCCGATGGCGGCACCATCGCACTCATTCATGCCAGTCAATTTTCGGTTGCAGGCTGCGTGGTCATGGCACCCCATGTGATGGTGGAAGACATTTCTGTTCAGGCCATCTCTCATGCACGAGATCACTTTGAAAAACTCAAACCCAAGTTAGCAGCCTTTCACAAAGATGTCGATGTCGCCTTCTGGCAGTGGAACGATGTGTGGTTGAGTGAAGCCTTTAGAAGCTTTGACATTCGGCCTTTGCTTTCAAAAATTCAATCGCCCTTGATGGCCATTCAAGGAACAGATGACCCTTATGGAACCATGAAACAAATTGATGAAATTGCGGCGCACGCAACTCAAACTCGGTTGGTGAAATTAGAGAACTGCGGGCACAGTCCTCACAAGGACCAGCCTTTGGAAGTGCTTCAAGCTTTGAAGTATTTTTCGAGTTCGCTAGGCAAGATCCAGCGCCATTGACCGGGCGCCAAATCTGCTGGCAATTGCAAATTGCCAATGGCACTGCGGTGCAGTCCTTCCACCCGGTTGCCAACAGCCGCCAACATGCGCTTGACTTGGTGGTACTTGCCCTCTGTGAGGGTGAGTTTCAAATGGGTGTCTGACACCTTTTCACAGGCCGCTGCTTGAACAGGCTTTGGGCTGTCATCTAGCACCACGCCTGACAATAATTTTTCCACTTGTTGCGCCGTGATCTCGTGCTTGGTGGTGACCTCATAAACCTTGGGCATGTGGTGCTTGGGTGAACTCATGCGGTGAATGAACTTGCCATCATCGGTGAGCAACAACAGGCCCGTGGTGTCTTGGTCTAAGCGCCCAACTGCTTGAACGCCTTGCACCGCAGCTTTTTGAGGACGCAGTCTTAAAGGGGAAGGCAACAAGGTGTAGATGCTGGGCCAAGTTGAGGGCTTTTGTGAGCACTCTGTGCCTGTGGGTTTGTGCAGCATGAGGTAAGCGCGATCAAAGTAAGGCCACTCTGTGCCCTGCACTTTGAACTTGAGATTTTCCAGATCAAAGAAAACACCAGGGTCTTCTTGAAGCTCGTTGTTCACGCTCACATAGCCTTGCTGTACCAAACCTGCGCACACACGGCGTGTGCCGAAACCTTGGCTAAAGAGGACGTCCTCTAAGCGCATGGGTTTCATGTCACAACTCGCTCTGAGTTCACTGAGCTCAGTGAATTATTTCAAGGCTTTGAAACGCACACGCTTAGGCTTGGCGCCCTCTTCGCCCAAACGCTTCTTCTTGTCGGCTTCATACTCTTGGTAGTTGCCATCAAAGAACACCCACTGGCTGTCGCCTTCTGCGGCCAAGATGTGCGTCGCAATACGGTCGAGGAACCATCGATCGTGGCTAATGACCATGACCGAGCCTGCAAACTCGAGCAAGGCATCTTCCAAGGCGCGCAATGTTTCCACGTCCAAGTCATTGGAGGGTTCGTCTAGCAGCAAAACGTTGCCACCTTCGATGAGGGTTTTGGCCAAGTGCAAACGACCGCGCTCACCACCCGACAACATGCCCACTTTCTTTTGCTGATCGCCACCATTGAAGTTGAAGCGGCCGCAATAAGCACGGCTGGGCATTTGAAATTTACCGACGGTCATGATGTCTAAACCGCCAGACACATCTTCCCAAACGGTTTTTTCATTGGAAAGATCATCGCGATTTTGGTCGACGAAGGCCATCTTCACGGTTTGCCCGACCTTGATCGTTCCGCTGTCTGGTTGCTCTTTGCCAGAGATCAGTTTAAAGAGCGTTGATTTACCGGCGCCGTTAGGCCCGATGATGCCGACAATCGCGCCAGCGGGAACTTGAAAGCTTAGATTGTCAATTAGCAAACGATCGCCAAAAGACTTGCTGACGTTGGTGAATTCGAAAACTTCGTTGCCCAAGCGCTCGGCCACAGGTATGAAAATTTCTTGTGTTTCATTGCGTTTTTGGTAGTCGTAATCGCTCAATTCTTCAAAGCGAGCCAGGCGCGCCTTGCTCTTGGCTTGACGACCTTTTGGATTGGAGCGAGCCCATTCCAATTCTTTTTTCATGGCCTTGGTGCGTGCGTCTTCTGTGCGTTGCTCTTGGCCCAAGCGTGCCTCTTTTTGCTCTAACCAATTGGAATAGTTGCCTTTGTAGGGAATGCCGTGTCCGCGGTCAAGTTCCAAGATCCATTCGGCCGCATTGTCCAAGAAATAGCGATCGTGGGTAATGGCCACCACGGTGCCTGGGAAGCGTTGCAAAAACAATTCGAGCCAATCGACACTCTCTGCGTCCAAGTGGTTGGTGCCACACTTTCTGCGTCCAAGTGGTTGGTGTGTTCGTCCAGCAACAACATGTCGGGGCGGCTGAGCAACAAACGGCACAAAGCCACACGGCGTTTTTCACCGCCAGAGAGTTTGCCAATGATGGCGTCCCATGGGGGCAAGCGCAAAGCGTCAGCAGAGAGTTTGCCAATGATGGCGTCCCATGGGGGCAAGCGCAAAGCGTCGGCTGCAATTTCAAGTTGGTGGTCAGAGGCGTCGCCTGCTGTGGCGATGATGGCCTCGAGCTTGGCCTGCTCTGCAGCCAGCGCATCAAAATCGGCGTCTTCTTCAGCGTAGGCTGCATAAACTTCTTCGAGGCGTGCTTGCGCCGCTTTGACTTCGCCCATGCCACCTTCAACGGCTTCGCGAACGGTTTCGTCGGGATCCATCTGCGGCTCTTGGGGCAGATAACCAATTTTGAGGCCTGCCATGGGAATGGCTTCGCCTTCAATTTCCTTGTCAATGCCGGCCATGATTTTCAGCAAGGTGGACTTGCCGGAACCATTCAGGCCCAGCACGCCAATTTTGGCGCCGGGGAAGAAACTGAGTGAAATGTCTTTGAGAATGTGACGCTTCGGCGGCACGATCTTGCCGACGCGGTTCATAGAAAAAACGTATTGGGCCATGGCTGGGATGCTCTTCAAAAAGGGAGGGGAAGATGATTTTCCAAAAGCGGAACTTAATTTTCCCTAACCTATGATTATCCCTGTCTTTAGTGACCCCTTTAGGGGTTTCTGGCCCTGAAATTTCTCAAATTACAAGACTCGATCGCCCGATTTACCACTTCGGCTTGAAAATTGAACCAGCGCATCTTGGGTTTCTAGGCCAATTCTGGCAGCCCGTCCCCCGTAAACCTGTGATTTGAGCCAATCCGCCTCTGCTTCCAAAGCCTCAGCTGACTTCACAGCTGTCGACCAAACTTTGGCTTCGGCATCCCATCGGTAGCCACGGGCTTTGAGCTTGTCTTTGGTCTCGAAGGGCGAACCAAATGCTTTGACCACTGTTCGGGCTTGTTCGGCTGACTTAAAAAGTTGTTGCAGACCTGTAGATGGCATGTCGTCTGGCTGGGCCTTCAAGGGCGCAGACAAGACCCGAAGCAAAGCATGGCAATCTACTTGTGCACGGTGCGCATCGTAAAACCATCCCAATTCGCTGCACAAAAATTCCAACTTGGCCGACCCCAAACCCTGGGCTTTCCAGTTGATGCCGGCAAACGAGCAGGCCCATGCTTTGTGCTCAAACACCTCTAATCGATTTTCAACAAAAGGTCGATCGAAGCTGGCGTTGTGCGCCACGATAAGGTCTGCGCGTTGCACCATGTCAATGATTTTGGCTTCGTTGAGTTTTTGGCCTTTCACGTCTTGGGTGGTGATGCCTGTGAGCTTCACAATTTCTGCTGGGATGGGTCTGCCCGGATCTTCGAAATCTTCATAGACCTCAACCACACCCACAGGTTGACCCGTTTGCAGATCAACAGCCACAGACAGCATGGCCAACTCGATGATGTTTTCGGCGCGCCAATCTAGGCCTGTCGTTTCCGTGTCCAAAATGAGGACTCGCTTGGTAGGATCTAGGCCAGTCGTTTCCGTGTCCAAAATGAGGACCCGCTTGGTCGGTGCGCCAGACCCAGGTCCAAAATCAAGAATTGGAACCAAGCGTCGTTTGACTTTGAAGTCTGGGTGGGCTGACAACTTGTCAGCCATTTCATCGAAATTCATCATTGCTCACTTTTTTTCTGAAGTGCCTATTTTGACGGATGAAACAGGGCCTCTGCCAAACCGCCACTTCGGGTGACTCGCTGCGCTACTGCGTTGAACAAGACCGAAGCGTTGGGAGCCCACCAGCTTAAGCGCGATTTAGCACGCGTGACGCCGGTGTAAAGCAGTTCGCGTGTGAGCACGGGGGAATCTCGGTCTGGCAGCACCAGAAGCACATGGCCGTATTCCGAACCTTGCGATTTGTGAACGGTCATGGCCCAAACAGTTTCAACGGCATCCAAGCGAGAAGGCAACACCCACCGCACACCGCCTTTGCCATCGGGGAACGCAACGCGAAGGCCATTGGCAGTGGGCAAACACTGGCCCACATCGCCGTTCATGAGCTGAAGGTGATAGTCATTGCGGGTGACCATGATGGGACGTCCGACGAACCAGGCGTCTTGCGCTTTGGCTGGCTGGAAGTTTCTTTCAGCGTTTTTAGACAAGCCTAGGGCCATGGCGATTTGCTGATTCAAAGATTGAACACCCCATGCGCCTTGTCGCAGTGCACAGAGCACTTGAAACTCACTGAAAAGGTTTAGCAACTGAAGGGCCTGCGCGTTGTCACAGAGGGCATCGGCTTGTTGCAGTGGTTTCAAAACTTCCAACCATGCAGACCACCCTTCACGCAATGCATGAACAACTTCTGGCTGCAAATGCCCTTGCGGCCTCTCGCGCCATTCATCTGGCCACCTTTGAACCTCTGGCTTTTCAATGTTCTACGAAGCGCTTGCATTGCTTAAGGCATGCCATTGTTGTTTGATTTGCAATTGATCGCCATCGTTGATCAGTTTGGCCCATTGACCGATAGCGCTGTTGGCATGAAAGCGTCGGCTGACATGCAGCACCGCGGTTTGTTCTGGCAAGGTGTAGGTTTGGGTGGGGTGCGCTTGGGTGGCGCTGTCTGCTTGGGCCGCACCCTCGCACAATTGAGACCACACAGCGCCAGCCTCCACCGAGGCCAACTGATCTTTGTCGCCCAACAAAACCAACCTGGCCTGTGCCGGCACACATTTCATCAATCGCGCCATGAGTTCTAGATCAATCATGGAGGCTTCGTCGACAACCACCAAGTCCGTTGCCAATGACGGCGCAGACCTTGCGGCTGCATCGGGGTTGTACTGCAACAGTTGGTGCAAGGTAACCGCATTTGATGGAAGACCTTCAGCCCAACCCTCGGGCAAGCTGGCCAATGCCAACTGAATTGAGGAACTCAAGCGGCTGGCAGCCTTGCCTGTGGGGGCTGCCAAATGAATGCGCAAAGTTGTTTGTTGATCGTGAGCAGCTTGTTGCAGCAAGGCCAACAAGCGAACCACCGTGGTTGTTTTGCCTGTACCAGGACCGCCAGTAATGAGTGTCAGGCCTGCACGCAAAGCTTTGGCACAAGCGATGCGCTGCCAATCTGTTTCCTCGCTTTGAAGGCCGAACAGTTTGTTCAGTTTTTCATCGCTGTTCGCAGGTACTTCAAAGTTTTGCGACAAACGCATTTGAACGGAGGCTTGAATGCTTTGTTCTGCTTGCCAAGCGCGCCTTAGGTACACACGTTGGGCTTGGCCATCTTCTTTGAAAGAAACCATGATGGGCGAGTGATCGCCAATGGCCCATGGCATTGTTTTGGCAGCTTGAGCCCATGGGTTGTGTGGCACAGCGAACAAATCTGCAGGCTGTTCATCAAACTTTGAATTTGCAAGCTGCTGATGCAATACCTTGGTTTGCGTATCGGTCCAGTCAAGCAAATGCGCTGGGTCTTGGATCAAAGCATCAAGGTCCAAGCAAGCATGCCCTCTTCCCATTTGGTGGCTGACCAAAAGCGCTAGCAAATCGTGCAAGGGCTCTGGGGTAGCTTGATGTGACTTTAAAAATTGAAGCCATGCGACATCCAAAGCGGTCCACGGTAAACCTGCCAATGCAGATGTCAATTGGGGCGCCAAAGTGTTGTTGGTGGGGGCTTGTGATTGGGTCATGACAATACCCCTGCTGCACTGGATGGCTGATTCAATTTGAATGCTTCGTCCAAGGCATGGATGAGTTCGTAGGATGGCTTATTGACATAGCACCCCTGCCCGGCTTGATCAATGCCCCGCAAGTACAAATAAATGGCACCGCCCACGTGCTGCTCGTAGTTGTAATTTTTGAGGCGTGACTTTAAGAGTCGGTGAACTGCCAAGATGTACAAGGTGTATTGCACGTCGTAGCGATGACTGAGCATGCTGCCAATGATGCTGTCATGCGAATAGTCGGGCAATTTGTTCGACTTGTAATCGAGCACGTAATAGCGGCCTTGGTGCTCAAACACAATGTCCATGAAGCCCGTTAGCAAACCATTCAATTGCTGCGCCTGCAAAGCAGGGCGGGCTTTGTTGGGATGCAGAGCAGTGCTAATGAGTTGATCCATGTACAGCGTTGAAACACCATGCGTTTTGAACGTGAAGCCCATTTCTGGCCACGCGTTTTGGGTGTTGAGCTGAGACAAACTAAAACAATGTTGATCTGACCCCAATTGTGTGAACTGAGAGGCTGCGCATTGGCGAATGAGTTGAAGGCAGAGGGCTTGGTCTTCGGTTTTAAGTTGCAGGCTGTCTGCTTGGTTTTGCCACCAGCCTTGCCATCGAATTTTGACTTCAGCTAAGAGGTCTGATTCGTTTTGCAAAAGCGGCCAGCCTTCTTTCAGTTGCCATTCGAAGATGTCGTGTAACAGGGTACCGTAGGCACTGCCTGCAGGGAAATGATTGAACGGGGGTTGCTCCGTTTTTGCAGAGGATGCGTCATCTGCCACGAGCAGGTCATTGGCGTTGGCCACTGGGTTGTCGATTTGAGAATCTAACCAGCGCTCTTCGCGCGCAAGTCCCGAGTCTGCGGCCTGCCATTTGGAATCACTGAGCTTGCGAGTCAGTGCACTGAAACTGGCCGTCCAACCTGCATTGGGCAACACGCGCGATGGCGATTTTGCAGCAGTTGGCGCTTCTAACTTGGCTGCATTTAAAGGCTCATATAACTGCGCATTCGCTTCGGGCGCATGAACGACTTCAATGTCATTACAGTTTGTCCAAGCCTGCAATTTTTCTTGCAGATCATCGGCAGAATTTCGTTGTAATAAAACACTTAAAGCACTTTGTGCGTGTATCTCTTTGCTTTTGAAGTCACCTTGGCGTTTGGCAACGCCTATCCACATGGCTTGTTGTGCGCGCGTGAAGGCAACGTACAACAAACGAATGTCTTCTTGGAGACGTTCTTCGGCCGTTCGAAGTGAGTCATCTTTGTCTTCTCTGAAATTAGAGACAAAAGGTAAAAACACCAAGGGGTATTGCAAACCCTTGGCTTTGTGAAAGGTGATGACTTGGACCAACTCGGCATCTGTTTCAAGACGCATTTGCGCGCTCTCACCTTGTGCATGAGGATTTGACAATTGATCGGTGAGGAAACGAAGCAATGCAGATTCACCTTGCAACTGAAGGCTGGCCGATTGCAGCAATTCACCGAGGTGCAACAGATTGGTCAAGCGCCGTTCAGCGGTATCGCCTTCGGCTTGCATGCGCCTGCCAATGTCTTGTTCGTGCACCATTTTGTAGAGCATTGGCAAGAAGCCTTGACGTTGCCAGGTGTGGTGCCATGCATTGAAACGCTCTACCCAAATGTCCCAGGCTTCTTCTTCACTGAACACCTGCTCTATTTCAGGCAAGCTGAGGCACAAGGTGCGAGTGGTAAGCGCAGCGCGCAGCAACTTGGCATTGCGCGCTTGCAAAACGGCTTCTAAAACACAAGCTAAATCTAGAGCTTCGCGCGTGGCGTAAACACTTTCACGATCTGATAAGTAGACGCTACGGACACTTCGCTGCGCCAAGGCTTGGCGAATTTTTTTGGCTTCTTGGCCATCTCTGACCAAAACCGCCATGTGACCGGGTTGAGCGATGCCTTGATTCAAGAGCCAAACCATTTGCGTGGCACAAATTTGCGCCATGTCTTCACCGTATTGCGCGCCACTCAGGGGTTTGTCGGCGGCCAAATGCCATACCGTGAGCGCGGGCAGTTTTTCACCATTGGCCAAGCGAAGACTTTCCGCTTTGGCAGGTGTGGGTGTTTTCACACGTTCAAACGGCACTTCACCAAAAGGGTTCTGAGCCGTTGCAAACAGGTGGTTAACGGCGTTGACCACCTCATGGCTGGACCTGAAATTTTCTGTGAGGGTCCAAATGGATTCAGCCGCATGCCTTGCGTTCAAGTAGGTTGGTAAATCGGCGCCTCGAAAACTGTAGATGGCTTGCTTCGGATCGCCAATCATTAGAAATGCGCTGGCATTGTCTTGTTCTGAATTGACTTCATTGCGGGCCTCAGGGTTTGGCAAATTTGCTGCGCCATAAATGCGCGACAGCGATTCATATTGCCAGGGGTCGGTATCTTGAAACTCATCGACCATGGCCACCGGAAACTGCGCGCGAATGATCTGAGGTAAGCGGCCGTCGGGTGCATGCAATGCTGCGTGCAATCGCTGTAGCAAATCTGAAAAATCAAAGCTGGCCAAACTTCTTTTTTGCAGCAAATACGCACGGCCCACTTTGAGTGCGGCATGGTGCAGCAAATTAACACCCACATCAGGCTCGCTTTGACGCTCAGCCATCCAAAGACCTATTGCAGTCCAAACGCCATGCGCGTTGTCAATCGGATTGGCCCCGCCCCTCAAGCCGGCGTTGAGCTTTTCAAGGGTAAATTTGGAAAGTGCATCCATGTCTGCCTCTTCACCAGAAGCCCAGTCTGAAAGATGGCGAAGAAAGTATGCGTGCTTGTTGACTCGATAGTGATTGCGATTCAAATCATTTTCAAGTGCCTTGCTCAACAGGTCCAGTGCGTGAGGCATGTTGGTCAACAACAGTTGTCTGGCTTGCGCCTCTAAGTGCAAAACTCGCTCTTGCCACTGAGACCAAGCGAGCACCAAGGCTTTTGGATCTGGATCTTGCGAGGCATCAGGAAAACCGCCTGGTGACTTCTCAAACTTTTGCCAAAGCGATTGAATGTTTTTCAGCAAAGCTTCGGGTGTCCCGCCCAAATCCTTCATGGCACCCAGTTGCTTGACTTCCAGGGGGTACACGTATTCCCGCCAATAGTCTTTCACCAGCTTCAACTTCAAAGCTGGTGCATCGTCTAAGCGCTTTTGATCAAACAAACTCTGGCTGTCAAAAGCATGTTGGCGCAACATGCGACTCGACCAGCTGTGAATGGTGTAGATGGCGGCTTCGTCCATCCACTGCGCGGCTTCTTCTAGGCGCTCAGCGTGCTGCGCATTTAAATCGGTACCCAAGCTTTCTTGAAGCTGCTGCAAAAAATCATCTGCGACATGAGAATGCCCCCTGAAAAATTGAGCAGCCTGTGTCAATCTGTCGCGGATGCGATCTCTGAGTTCTGCTGTGGCGGCCTCGGTAAAGGTCATCACCAAGATTTGAGGTGGCATGAGGCCCGGCCCTGACCAAGCGTGTCCCAGAATGAGCCGCACATAAAGCGCGGCCAATGTCCAAGTTTTGCCGGTGCCTGCGCTGGCCTCAATGAGTTGAATGCCCTTCAAAGGCAATGTGAGAACATTGAGTTTTTGCGTTTTCAATTGACTCATGCAGCACCGCCTTCAATTGAAGCTGCATGGATCAAATCGCCGTACAAAAGAGGCGCCCAGTTTGGCAGCCCTTCAATGAGAGGATCAAAACTGTCGAACGATCTTTGAACATACAAGGAACGCGCCAAATCGGTGCTTTCAGAAAAACCATCGGAAAATTCTTTCCGTGCCTTGTCCAAGGCCATCTCGATGATCTGGTCAGCCGCCACGTCTTTGCCTGACTGCGCACTTCGGATTTGCTCTGACACAAATGCCAAGCCTGCTTTCAGGGTGGTGGGCAAGGGCTTAGCCCAAGCCTGCGCATAAACGGCCAGCCACTGTGCCAACAAGTGTTTTGCCGCTTGAGGCGGCATGGCGGGCAACACCGCCACAGCATCAAGTCCAACGGCCACGGAGCTGACTGTCCAACCTGCAGCGCTTAACAGCACATGGTTGGGCCAGAGATTGATCAAGACATCGGCGCGAGCAGATTGTTGGTCTTTTTGACCTGTGGCCACCGCACCGGGTCGCCTGGTCAGTTGCAGTGTTTGAACATGTTCAGAATCAGTTGGCAACGGATCGGCTGAATGCAGTACCTGGCGCAAACCAAGGATCTCGGCACTGATGCGCACATCACCCCAAGGCATGGCAATGACAACAGCCACGGATTGAGTTGGCAGCTCTTGTGGGTATTTTTCTAAATAAGCATCGGCTCGGTCAATGACGCGAAGTGCCGCATCGTATTGCTGTTTCAATGCCAATTGTCCTGAGGCTCCCATTGGCAATTGACCTAGCAATTTTTCAGCTTCAAGTTGCAGTTCGATGTCTTCGGCTTCAAGCAATTGGCGACCCAAGGCATATCTGTCTAGCCCATTTAGAGTGAAGTTTTCATCATCTAGCATGGCTTCTTCAGGACCCTTGAGCAGAACACCCAAGCGACTGCGCCAATAAACATCGACAGGTTGCCTGAGCAAACGCATGCACTCCTGAAGAGGCCATTCTGAAATAGCTGGCAATTCGGCGGGGGCCGCCTTAGGCGCAGAAAGCGCAGAAAACGAAGATTTGAATTCAGAGCCAATGCGCTGCGCCGTCTCCCAATCGTCTGCATAGGTGAAGAATTTTGAATCGGGCTTGAAGTATTTGGCAGAGAAAGCTTGCAAGGGCTGCAAGACGGCATCGAGCTCGGGGGAGAAACGGGCCTTGAAGGTATCGCGCAGTTGAGCGACCAAGACAGAAGGGGGCATCTTCTGATTGTCTGTAGACCTGCGGCCTTGCCAACTGATGTACAGTTTTTCGCGGGCTGACAAAAAAGCTTCCAAGAACAAGTAACGGTCGTCTTCGCGGCGCGAGCGATCGCCTGCAAGCCAATGCGTGGTCATCAAATCAAAATCGCGAGGCGTGCTTTGGCGGGGATAAGCGCCATCGTTCATGCCCAGCAAACACAGGCCCTTGAAGGGAATGGCGCGCATGGGCATGAGGGTTGAAAACTGCACCCCGCCGCCAAAGAAACGTTGCTTCAGGCCAGTTGACTCAAGGCCCGACAACCAATGTTCTCGGACTACGGTTAAGGGCAATGGCTCTGACAAAGCAGCCTGTTCACACAAGGATTGCCATTGCGTCAGTTCTTGCTTTAAACGCAGCAACATGCGTTCATCGGCTTCGTTGTCGGCTTCAAAAAAGCGCGCCATCAAGTCGTGCATGACCGAGCACCATTCGGCAGGCGCATGATTGGCATTCAATTGAGCCAAGCTAATAGACACAGCCTCCAACCACTGCGCCAGATAGCCCACCTTCAAAGCACTCAATCCAGAAACCTGCGGCAAGGGCAAGACACCCTGCCATGCCGCATTGCCTTCGGCTTGGCCGGCGGCATAACCCAATATCAAACGTTGCAAACCGTAGGCCCAAGTGTTTTGCTGTGCATGCGGCATATTGCTGGGCACGCCCCACTTTTGTCGGTGCGTTGGATTCAAGCCCCAGCGCACAGCAGCGTCCTGCAACCAGTTTTTCATGGTTTGGACATCGGCCTCGTCCATTTGAAACTTGGCTCGCACGGCAGATACTTCAAACAGGCTAAGCCATTCCGACATGGTGATCCTTGCTTGTGGCAAGTTCAGCAAAAACTCAAGCGCTTGAACCAGCGGCACCTGACGCGGCGTGGTGTCTGCTACTGAAAAAGGAATATGCCGGGGATGCTGAACTGGAAAACGACCAAACACCGCTTGAATGTGCGATGAAAAGTTGGCCATATCAGGCACCATGACCATGACATCAGCTGGCTTCCACGTTGGATTTTCATCAAACCATGCCCAAAGTTGGTCGTGCAAAATTTCAACTTCGCGCTGCGCTGAATGCGCCTGGACCATTTGAATACTGCCATCGTCGGGCAAGAATTCAGGCTGCTCGGGCATGGCCTTCAAATTCAAAATATCAGACTGAATATGCTGCAAACGCGAAGGACAATCTTGCTCAGCTGGATCTACAAAAAAAGTTTGCTTGCTCATGACGCTTAGGGCGTTTTCAGGCTGATCAAAGCGCTCTAGCGCGTGCAAATAATCTCGACCTTGTTGCCCCCATGAAGAAAGCAGCGAGTGCTTCTGCGCCACCAGGTCCATGTCATGGCCCCAGTATTCTTGGCAAGGGTTTTGAACCATCATTAGCACTTGACACCAGCGACCCAAGGCGGCCAAAGCCTCTACCACCTGCATGGGCAAGTTTGAAATACCAAACACCACAATGCGAGGCGGCAAACCTTCTGGCTTCAAAGCTTTGGCTTGCTGAACCTTGTGCATGAATTGCGAATGCACGTCGGCCCTGGAAAGGCATTGAGAGGAAAGCTCTGGGGCTTGCGTTTGCAACACATCTTGTTGCAGTTGCTGCCACAACTGTGCTTGCCAAACTTGGTCGGGCGGCATGGCTTTGCGCTCAGCTTTGTATCGCAATACAAATTGGCCATTGCCCCAATCGGCGAGCCAATCGGCGCGGTAGCTTTGGTAACCATCAAAAACGTCGGCCACTTGCTGTGCCAATTGATACCTTTGGCGCCCATGTGGATCGTCTTTGACGTAAGCCAGCAAAGGCGCAACTTGGTGTGATTGGGCAAAATCAGGCAGCAAGCGCCACAAGCGCCAAACCAAAGCTTGTTTGTCAAAAGGCATGGCCACAGGCACCACCGCTTGGCCCAATACCAAACGGTACATGCGCCAAATAAAGCTAGAGGGCAATTCCATTTGCGTGGCTGCGCAAATGCCCATGGCGCTGTCGTCTGCCAAGGCCATTTCAAGCCAGTGCTTCATGCCATTGCTTTGCACCAACAAGGTTTCTGGCACCAAGGGGGCCAAGGGCTGGCTGCGAAACAGGCCAAGCGTGAGATCGCGCAGGTCTTCTAGGCGGTTGCCATGAAACACCATGAATCCTGCTTGAAATGCGTTGGACATATCGGAAGAGCTTGCTTTTGCGCGTGAATCTAGTTTGAATTATCGACTCAGCACAGGCTCAAGCCATGAGCTCTTGAGGTCTAAATTGTTCATTCTTTAGATTTAATTTCTGACTTTCCAGATTCGTGAGACAATCTGCACGTTGCCGCCTCCAGTTGCCGCAACATCAGCACTTCTGCTGGGGTTTGACCCAGGCACCCGCCTGTGGTTTCCATACCCACCTGTGAATCCCATCGGTCTTTGACTGGCGGCTGTTTCCAAACAGCCTGACAAACCGATGCCATGCGCCGTTTTTGGCGCGCCATCATGAAATTTGAAGAATTGAATTTGGCTCCGGCCATTCTCCAGGCCGTGCAAGAGCAAGGCTACGACACCCCTACCCCCGTGCAGGCACAAGCGATTCCCATCGTCTTGGCAGGTCACGACCTGTTGGCAGGGGCGCAAACTGGCACCGGCAAAACAGCCGCCTTCATGCTGCCCATCTTGCACAACCTGAGCTTAGCAGAGGCCGGTCGAAACAAATTTGGCGGCAAAGCCATTCGCGCGCTGGTGCTCACACCCACACGCGAATTGGCCGCCCAGATTCAAGAGTCCGCCAAAGATTACGGCAAATACCTTAGCCTGCAGTCCACCGTTGTGTTTGGTGGCGTGGGTATGAAACCTCAAGTCGATCGCGTGAAGCGCGGCGTCGATGTCTTGGTGGCCACCCCAGGCCGCTTGCTCGACTTGCAAGGCCAAGGCCTTCTCGATTTGTCCAGCATTGAAATATTGGTCTTGGACGAAGCCGATCGCATGCTCGACATGGGCTTCATTCACGATGTGAAAAAAATCTTGGCCTTGGTGCCTAAAGACAAACAAAGCTTGTTGTTCTCAGCCACCTTCAGCGATGAAATTCGCGACCTGGCTGCCACGCTTTTAAAGAACCCACAGAGCATTCAAGTCACGCCCAGCAACACCACGGTGCAACGCATCTCTCAAGTCATTCACCCAGTGGGTCGTGGCAAGAAGAAAGAAGTGTTGGTGCACATCATCAACCTGCACAACTGGAGTCAAGTTTTGGTGTTCACTCGCACCAAGTTTGGCGCGAACAATGTGGCCGACTACCTGACCAAAAACGGCATCAAGTCCATGGCATTGCATGGCAACAAGAGCCAAACTGCTCGCACCCAGGCCTTGGCTGAATTCAAGAGCGGCGACATTCGGGTCTTGGTCGCCACCGACATCGCAGCCCGCGGCATTGACATTGAAGACTTGCCCCATGTCGTGAATTACGAAATTCCCAATGTGTCTGAAGATTACGTGCACCGCATCGGCCGAACGGGCCGCGCCGGCGCAAGCGGCGAAGCGGTCAGCTTGGTGTGCTTGGACGAAGAAGGTTTCATGATGGAAATCGAGCGCTTCACCAAACAAGAAATTCCAGTCCAAATTTTGGAAGGCTTTGGACCCGAACCAGGCGAGAGGCCTGAACCTATTGCAATGGGGCGTCAAACTTTGTGGGGCGGTGCAGGCCGTCCACCAAGCCGTGATGTGATGCAAGCAGCCGCCAAAGCAGCACGCACTGACATGATGCAACGCATTCGCGAAAGCAAAGGTGCCGCCGGTGAAGGCGGTGGCGGTGGACGTGGTGGTCGCCCAAGCGGCAACGGCGGTGGTCAAGCCCGCCCTGAAGGCGGCGCCGGTCGCTCACGCAATGGCCCCCCTCCTTCACGTCGTGGTGGTCCTGCACAGGGTCCACGCACTGATCGCCAAGATCGTGGCGAAAGAAGATTTGACGGCGCACCACCGGACCGTTTCAATGAGCGCGGCGATCGACGCAATGACCGCCCGAACGATCGGCCCAATGATGGACCCAATGACCGCAATATGGACAGAGACCATGACCGCGGTCCCCGTGGCGATGAGTTGCCACGCCACATCGACCCGCTCATGACCAATCAATTTGCACGTCAAGGCGCGCCACGTCGCAACAGCGGTGGCGGTGGCGGCCAACCCGATCCAACTCGCACCAGCATCGACAGTTTGGCTGGCAGTGGCCGCGGCGGTCCGCGCCGTAATGGTGGCGGCGGGGGCGGTGGTGGTGGATTTGGCGGCGGCAATGGTGGTGGCCGCCGAAGTGGAGGCGGTGGTGGTGGCGGTGGCTACGGTGGCGGCAATGGCGGCGGCCGATCTTTCGGTCGCTGATTAGAAGTCAATCAGCAATTCGCCCGTCTGTGATCGGCAATGGCCCGGTCATCGAACCTCATGTCGGGGCTGCGCAGTTCACGGTGCTTGGTCACCCTGCCGCGCATTCTGGCGCGCCACATTTTAAAAGAACGCGAACTGAGTTCGGCGCGCATGATTTTGATCACGCCGGGTTCAGTCACGCCCGTTCGTTCAAAGATCGTCTCAAAGGTGGTGCGATCTTCCCATGCCATTTGAATCACGGCGGACACATCCCCAGGGCTGAGGGTCAATGGCGTTTCAAGTGATTTAGGCATGATGATAAAAAACCAAACGGGTTAGATCTTTGGGGTAGGGACATTATCGAACAAGCCAGCAAACACCAGCAGCTTCCCGCCACAATAGCCCCATGAAGACCTCATTCAAAGGCAACAAACAAAGCCTACCTAGCAAGCCCTGCACGGTGTGCGGGCGGGATATGACCTGGCGCAAGGCTTGGGCCAAAAATTGGGATCAGGTTTTGTACTGCTCCGAAGCATGTAGAAAGAAAAAATCTGCAGGTCCTCAAGGAAACACCCAACATGGCTAAATCACTGCGTCATTTGGTCTTGATCTTGGGTGATCAACTGAACCTAGATTCAACAGCCTTGGCTGACTTTGACCCCGCACAAGACATCATTTGGATGGCTGAAGTGATGGAGGAGTCAACCCATGTCGCCTCTTCCAAACAGCGTAGCACTTTGTTTCTCAGTGCCATGCGCCACTTTGCCGAAACCATCAAAGCCAAAGCATGGCCACTCAACTACACCCAGCTAAGCGATGCAGACAACACGGGCACCTTGGCCGGCGAACTCGACAAAGCCATTCAAAAAATAAGACCGCAAAAACTGCTCATGACAGCACCTGGGGAGTGGCGAGTTTTGCAAAGCTTGCGAGCCGTTGCTAAAAAAAATGACTTGACATTGGACGTTCGAGATGACGCCCACTTCTTTAGCACCGTGCGTGACTTTGCAGAGCACGCCAAGGGCCGCAAACAATTGCGCCAAGAATTTTTTTACCGAGAGTTGCGTCAAAAAACTGGCATCTTGATGGACGGCAAAAAACCCATCGGCGGTCAGTGGAACTTTGACGAAGAAAACCGTGGCAGCTTTGGCAAGGCAGGCCCGGGCTTGTTGCCCAAACCCTTGCGATTTGAACCCGACAGCATCACACAAGATGTGATGAACTTGGTGAATGAGAAACTGGCCGCAAACCCTGGCACTTTGAACAGCTTTGGCTGGGCCGTCACCCGCACGCAAGCTCTTGAAGCACTTGAAAGTTTCATTCAGCATCGACTGCCCTCCTTTGGCCTGTACCAAGATGCAATGTGGGAGGGTGAGGTTTGGCTGTATCACTCGCACATTGCCAGCGCCTTGAATTTGAAACTGCTCAATCCCAGAGAAGTGGTGAATGCTGCAGAACAAGCTTATGTCAAAGGTCATGCGCCGCTGCCGGCGGTTGAAGGCTTTATTCGTCAAATTTTAGGATGGCGAGAATATGTGCGCGGCATCTACTGGACGCAAATGCCAGAGTATTTAGAGCGCAATGAAATGCAGGCCTCAGCACACTTGCCCGCGTTTTACTGGACGGGTGACACAGAAATGGCT
This sequence comes from uncultured Burkholderiales bacterium, assembly GCA_937897495.1. Taxonomy (GTDB): domain Bacteria; phylum Pseudomonadota; class Gammaproteobacteria; order Burkholderiales; family Burkholderiaceae_C; genus Limnohabitans_A. Next base: position 11,542 of record CALCBL010000423.1, on the reverse strand, counting down.
TGCTTGCGAGACGCCATTTCTCAAACGCTGAACCACGGCTATGCCCACCACATTCAACGCTTGATGGTCACGGGTCTTTATGCGCTGTTGCTGGGCGTTGTTCCCAAAGAAGTTCATGCCTGGTACTTGGGTGTGTATGTAGATGCGGTGGAATGGGTTGAACTTCCCAATACTTTGGGCATGAGCCAGTTTGCAGATGGCGGTGTGATGGCCAGCAAACCTTATGTGGCCAGCGGCAAATACATTGACCGAATGAGCAACCACTGCAAAGGCTGCCGTTTCAATCCGGGCGTTTCAGTTGGCGAGAATGCTTGCCCATTCACCACCCTTTATTGGGACTACCTGAACCGACATGTCGATGTATTGGCCAAAAATCCGCGCATGCTCATGCAGCTTAAAAATCTCAATCGACTTTCGAATGAAGAACGAGATGCCATTGCAGCGCAAGCGAAATTACTCACCAGCAGTTATATTTAAACCATGACTTATTTTTACGAACCCCGCCTTGGACACAATCTTCCACACGATCCCTTCAATGCCATTGTGGGCCCTCGCCCTATTGGCTGGGTCTCTTCGCAAAGTGCTGACGGCATTCTGAATTTAGCGCCCTACAGCTTCTTCAATGCCTTCAATTACATTCCGCCGCTCATTGGCTTCTCCAGCATTGGGCGCAAAGATTCACTCAACAACATTGAAGCCACAGGCGAATTTGTATGGAACCTGGTCACGCGCCCGCAAGTTGAAGCCATGAACCAGACCTGCAAAGCGGTGCCCCCTGAAGTCAATGAATTTGAAATCTCAGGACTGTCAACAGCGCCGTCCCGATTGGTCAAGGTGCCTCGGGTGGCCGAAAGCCCTGTGAGTTTTGAATGCCGATGCACCGAAATTTTGCAAATGAAAAATTTACAAGGTGAACCCCTTCAAACCTGGATGGTTTTTGGTGAAGTGATTGGTGTTCACATCGACGAGAAGCTCTTGAACAATGGCATTTACGACACAGCCAATGCTCAGCACGTGCTTCGCGGTGGTGGACCTGCAGACTATTTTTCAATTGGGCCAGAACAGTTGTTCAAACTTCATCGGCCGTCAAACTGAATGCCTCGCAAGGTGTCAGATTAATCCTTGAGGAACAAAGTTCGCAAGGGTTCTTCCCCGACCTGTCGGCTCCAGTGTCCATGCACGGCCGGATCAAAACTTGCCCCTGCAGGCAAGGTGTCGGCAGAGTAAAAATGTTCACCTGCAGAGAACACACGCGAGCTGCCATCTTGCAAACCAATTTCCATTTGGCCCGACAAAATGAAGACCCACTGAGGCTTGCCCGTGACATGAAATTGACTCCGAAATCCAACCGGACTGTAGCGAAGTTGATAGCCCTCTGCTGAGAAAACTTCGGTCAACTGACTTTGCACTGTGCCCTCGCCCATGGCCATGGTTTCTTCTTTGAACCGTGCCTTGCCGTCGGTGTCGGTGAACAGCACTACTTTGGTGAAATTTGTCATGATTCAAGGGTGTTTTTAAAATGAATTGGCTGAGGGCGCTTTGATCAGTTTGGCTGGCCCTGACAGGCTGGGCAATTTTCTGCGTGAGTTTAAAACATGCTCCATGTCTTGGTGCGCGCCTTCAATCAAAACGCGAATGGCCTTTTCAGCCTTGTCTGGATTTTTGGCGATGACAGCATCTAACACCGCCTTGTGCAAAGGCAAAGCAGCTTTAGGCGCATCTTTGCGCGCCGTTGAAATTTCAAAACTGGTTCGAAGCAAAGCCCCTAAAGCCTTGCTCATCTGAACAATCATTCGGTTGTGCGAAGCCACCAACATGCCTGTGTGAAAGTGCATGTCGTGCGTCACGTAATCACCGCCCTCTTCGATGGCCTTTTTCATGCCGGCATAAGCGGCAGACACAATGTCAATGTCGGCTGCGGTGGCACGCTCTGCTGCCAAGCGCACAGCGGCTGGCTCTACCACTCTGCGCAGCTCCTGAAGGTCGCGCAAAAATTCGGCTGTCAGTCCGGCTTTGGCTTGCCATGCAATGACATCAGGGTCAAACCAATTCCATTGCTCCTCTGGCAAGACTCGGGTACCGACCTTGGGGCCAGTAAAAATGAGACCCTTGGCCACCAATGATTTCACTGATTCCCGAATCACGGTTCGGCTGACGCCTAATTGTTCGCACAGAACAGGCTCTGGCGGCAAGCTGCCACCCACGGGGTACTTGCCGCCTACGATGGCCTCGCCAATAAAGTCAACCGTGTTGCCGTGAACGTTTTTGATCATTCGAAGCGAGGGTCAATTGTTCGGAAAATAGAGAGACTTGAATGGAGGCTCAAGTTCGACATTCAGGCACAGGGGTTAGGACGGGCTGACCGGCCATGAATGCCTCCAAATTGGCCAAAGCCAAGGCCGACATGGCCTTGCGTGTTTCAACGGTGGCGCTGGCAATGTGGGGGGTTAGCACCACGTTGTCGAGCTTTCTCAGCTCGGCAGGCACATTGGGCTCGTCGACGTAGACATCAAGGCCTGCGCCAGCAATCAATTTCTTTTGCAAGGCTTCAATGAGGGCCGCTTGATCGACCACAGAGCCGCGCGCTACATTGACCAAGAAACTCTGTGGCCCCAAAGCCTTGAGCACTTCGGCGTTGATCAGGTTTTTGGTGGCGGCGCCACCTGGTGTGATCACAACCATGAAGTCAACATCAGCCGCTAAAGCAAGCACATTGGGCACATACTTGTAAGGCACATCAGAGCGCTCATTGCGTGTGGTGTAGCTGATGACCATGTCAAATGCAGCTGCACGTTTGGCAATGGCTTGGCCAATGCGGCCCATGCCCACAATGCCCAACTTGGCGCCAGTGAGTTTGCGTGTGAGTTGGAAAGGACCGTCCAACCAATCGGCGTTGCGGGTAAAGCGATCGGCAGCGGGAATTTTGCGAGCCACTGACAACAACAAGCCCAAGGCCAAATCGGCCACATCGTCGTTCAGCACTTCAGGCGTGTGCGTGACCATGATGCCGCGCTTTTTAGCAGCCGCCACATCGATGCCGTCATAGCCTACGCCACACACTGAAATCATTTCCAAGGCAGGAAACAGGGCCATGTAACTGCCATCAATTTTGGACTCGCCACCCCCCACCAAGGCGCGCACACGGCCAAAAACTTGGCGGTCGCGAATGTGATCACGCTCATGGACTACAAATTTTTCTTGCAAGCCCGTTGTTAGGAATGGGGGAATGCGCGAGGTCACAACGATTTCTGGGTTATGAAAGGTCATTTTGAGAATCTCCTGGTCACAAAAAAAACGCCGCCATGGCGATGAATGGATTGAGGGTTTGCACGAGTGCTAATGGGTTCAAAAAGCAACTCAAATCACCTATCATCATACGATAATATCGTGAGCCCTGAATCAACCGTCAACCCCATAGAAGAAAATTGCCATGACTCAAAGCCCCAAGAAAAAACCCGAAGAATTGCGCAGCCAACAGTGGTTTGGCCGACAAGACCGTGATGGCTTTGCCTACAGAAGCTGGGTCAAAGGCAAAGGCGTACCGCACGACCAGTTCGATGGCCGCCCTGTCATTGGCATTTGCAACACCTTCAGCGAACTCACGCCCTGCAATTCACACTTTCGCACCTTGGCTGAGCAGGTCAAAATTGGCGTGTACGAAGCGGGTGGTTTTCCGCTCGAATTTCCCGTCATGTCTTTGGGTGAGACGCTGCTGCGTCCTACAGCCATGCTGTACCGCAACCTGGCCTCTATGGACGTGGAAGAAAGCATTCGCGGCAACCCCATCGACGGCGTAGTGCTTTTGATGGGCTGCGACAAAACCACACCCTCACTGCTCATGGGTGCCTCAAGTGTTGACTTGCCCACCATTGGCGTGTCGGGTGGCCCCATGTTGAATGGGAAATGGCGCGGCCAAGAATTGGGCTCGGGCACCGGCGTCTGGAGTATGAGCGAACAAGTGCGAGCCGGCACACTCAAGCTGCAAGACTTCTTTGAAGCCGAAAGCTGCATGCACCGCAGCCACGGCCACTGCATGACCATGGGCACTGCCAGTACCATGGCGAGCATGGTGGAAGCTTTGGGCATTGGTTTGCCTGGCAATGCGGCCTACCCTGCAGTTGATGGCCGACGCAATGTGTTGGCGCGTGAAGCGGGCCGACGCATCGTCGACATGGTTCACCAAGATGTGAAGATTTCTCAAATTCTGACGCGTGAGGCTTTTGAAAATGCCATCTGCACTTTGGCCGCCATTGGTGGCTCTACCAATGCCGTCATTCACTTGATTGCCATTGCTCGCCGATTGAACATCAACCTCACCATTGACGACTTCGAAAAATTGGGCAGCGACATGTCCAACATTTTGAATTTGCAACCTTCTGGCGATCACCTCATGGAAGACTTTTGTTACGCTGGCGGCCTGCCTGTCGTGATGAAAGAGATTCAAAAGTTTTTGCACAAAGACATCTTGACCGTGAGCGGCAAGAGCGTGGCCGAAAACGTGGCCAGCGCAGAAAACTACGATCCTCGCGTCATCAAAACCTTGGCAGCGCCCTTCAAAGAAAAAGCAGGCATTGCCATCTTGCGTGGCAACTTGGCACCGCGCGGTGCCGTCATCAAGCCCAGTGCGGCCACACCTGCACTCATGGTGCACACAGGCCGTGCGGTGGTGTTTGAAGACAGCAATGACTTTCACAAACGCATTGACGACGAGTCATTGGATGTTGATGAAAACTGCATCTTGGTGCTCAAAAACTGTGGCCCTAAAGGCTACCCCGGCATGGCCGAAGTGGGCAACATGCCACTTCCTCCCAAAGTCTTGCGCAAAGGCATTACCGACATGGTGCGCATCAGCGATGCTCGCATGAGTGGCACGGCCTACGGCACGGTGGTTCTGCACACCACGCCCGAAGCAGCCGACGGCGGCCCCTTGGCCGTGGTTCAAAATGGCGACATGATTGAACTCAATGTGCCAGAGCGCAGAATGCAATTGCTGATCAGCGACGAAGAACTCAAAGCAAGGTTGGCCAAATGGGTTCGCCCAGAGCCTCCCTTGAAGTCTGGTTACTGGAAACTGTATGTCGACACCGTGCTTCAAGCCGACGAAGGCTGCGACCTCGACTTCTTGGTGGGCAAGCGCGGCTCTTTTGTGCCCAAAGACAACCACTGATTTTTTCCCATTTAAATTAGAAAGCATTCACCATGAAATTACTCATCACCGGTGGCGCAGGATTTCTAGGCGCACGTTTGGCCCGCGAAATTCTCAAAAAAGGCGAGCTCAACGGCCACAAAGTCACAGAGTTGCACATTGCCGACTTGTTCCCTGCGCCAGCTGATTTGTTGGCAGACTCTCGTGTCAAAGGCCATGCTGGCCCCATGCTGGAGCAAGGCGCATTGTTTCAGAGCGGCTTTGATGGCGTGTTTCATTTGGCCTCTGCCGTGTCTGGCGAGTGCGAGCAAGACTTTGATCTGGGCATGCGTTCCAACTTAGACAGCACGCGCTTGCTATTAGAAGGCTTGCGCAAAGCGGGCAATGTGCCGCGCATGGTGTTTGCCAGCTCAGTCGCTGTGTTTGGCCCCGACCCCAGCAACCCCATGCCCAATATTGTGGCCGACAACACGCTGCCATCCCCCCAAACGTCATATGGCACCCACAAACTCATGCTGGAGTATTTGCTGGCCGACTTCACCCGCAAAGGCTACGTCGACGGCCGTGCTGCACGCTTGATGACAGTCACTGTGCGCCCAGGCAAGCCCAATGGCGCGGCATCCTCATTTTTCAGCGGCATCATTCGCGAGCCACTTGCAGGCCAAGAATCCATTTGTCCTGTCGATGAAAACGTATCGCACTCAGTGTCTTCGCCCAACAACACCATCAAGTGCTTGATTGCAGTGTTTGAAGCCAGCCGTGAAGCCATGCAAGGACGTTTGGCTTTGAATTTACCGGGTCTTAATGTGACCGTCAAAGAAATGCTGCAAGCGCTTGAAGAAGTGGCCGGCCCTGCTGTTCGTCAGCACGTGAAGTTTGTGCGCAACGAACAGATTGCTGGCATTGTGGCCAACTGGGCCAAAGGCGGCAGCGCACAACGCGCGGCAGCTTTGGGCTTGAAGCCAGATGCGTCTTTCAAAGACATCATTCAGCAATACATTGACGACTGCCAACTCCCCTACTACCCCTCTCATGCCTTGGACGGATTGAAAAAATAAGCATGTCTCAAAAGCTTGTTGCAGTTGACTGGGGCACTTCGTCTTTGCGAGGTGCACTCATCAACAGCGATGGCGCAGTGCTTGAAAAGCGCGCCTTTCCTCAAGGCATCATGCAGGTTGCGCATGGCCAGTTTCAAAACGTTTTTGAACAACGCTTTGCAGATTGGATGACCGACGATACGCTGTGCCTTGTTTCGGGCATGGCGGGCAGCAGACAAGGCTGGCGTGAAGCGCCCTACTGCCCCTGCCCTAGCGGCTTCCAAGACATTGCCCAACACCTGCAGTGGATCGAAAAAGACCGCATTGGCATTGTGCCGGGCTTGTCCACTTTCAATGACACCACGCCAGATGTGATGCGCGGCGAAGAAATTCAAATTTTCGGCGCATTGAGCACATTGAAAATTGAAACAGCTCAGTTTGTTTTGCCAGGGACCCACAGCAAATGGGCGCATGTCTTAGACGGCAAAATTTCCCAGTTCAAGACCTTCATGACTGGCGAGTTTTACGCTCTGCTCAGCCAGCACTCCATCTTGGCCAAAACCTGCCTGCCCGACGCACCTTTGAAAAAAGAAGTATTTCTGGAAGGCGTCATGCAAAGTCAAAAGCCAGGCGGTCTGCTGCACCATGCTTTTTCTGCCCGAAGCCTGGCCTTGTTTGAAAAGCTCAACCCTGCGCAATCCAGCAGCTACATTTCAGGTTTGTTAATTGGCGAAGAAATCCAATCCGCCAAAAGCAGCATGCAGTCAGACAGCACGCCCTTGTTCATCTTGGGCAACAGTCAACTCACCCAGCGTTATGCCTTTGCCATGGACGCAATGGGGCTGTCAGCGCAAGCCGTAGCCGATGAAGTCACGTGGTCAGGTCTTTGGGCCTTGGCGCATCATTTGTATCCAGATCATTTCAAGTTAAGCTAGAGAACATGACGCCCTTTGTTGCCAAATTTCAAGCCCACATGGACAGGCTGCCATTGGTGGCCATCTTGCGCGGCTTGAAACCTGAAGAAGCACTGGCCGTTGGCCAAGCTATTGTGAATGCAGGCTTTCACATTCTAGAAGTACCGCTTAATTCTCCGGAGCCATTTCGCAGCATTCAAATATTGTCTGCAGCTTTTCCAAATGCGCTGGTAGGTGCCGGCACCGTCACCACTGCCCAACAAGTGCGCGACATCAAAGCCGCTGGAGGCCAACTGATTATTTCGCCCCACCTAGATGACAACGTGGTTTGCGAAGCTGTTAATTTAGGTATGGTTTCTTTGCCAGGTGTGGCCACGCCCTCCGAAGCTTTTCGTGCCCTTGCACTGGGCGCCAATGGCCTGAAGTTATTTCCTGCAGAAATGATCAGCCCCGCAGTGGTCAAGTCAATGCGCGCCGTGTTGCCCAAAGAGGTGAAGCTTCTGCCTGTCGGCGGTATTGGCATTCACAACATGGCAGACTACCGCCAAAGTGGCGCCTCGGGATTTGGCATTGGTTCGGCCTTGTTTGCCCCTGGCAAATCGGCTGAAGCGGTGGGCGAATCTGCAGCGGCCTTTGTTCAAGCTTGGCACAAGAGCTAAGATTTGCACTTTAGAATTTCACGCACTTGACACTTGTCTTCAACAGGTTTTTCTCAATCACTCACAATAGGCTTTATGAGACTTCTACACACCATGCTTCGCGTTGGCAACCTTCAACGCTCGATCGATTTTTACACCAAGGTGATGGGCATGACTTTGCTCAAAACCACAGAAAACACTGAATACAAATATTCATTGGCTTTTGTGGGTTACGGCAGCAACCCCGATCATGCAGAACTCGAACTCACCTTCAACTGGGGCGTAGAGTCTTATGACATGGGCACCGCCTACGGTCATTTGGCCATTGCCGTGCCAGATGCTTATGCAGCCTGCGAAAAAATTCGCAATGCCGGCGGCAAAGTGACGCGTGAAGCGGGCCCAGTCAAAGGCGGCGCCACGGTCATTGCCTTCATCACCGACCCCGATGGTTACAAAGTGGAACTGATTCAGCGAGACTTCACTTAATTCACTCTGAGCATTTTGAAGACCCTGACCTTCCCTCATTCCGACAGGCCCGATCAATCACCCTGCGCCCCGAATCGAGAGGCACTGCTGGCGAATTGGCCCCCATCGCAAGACCTCTGGATCTTCGGTTACGCCTCGCTCATCTGGCGACCCGAGTTTGAAATCTTGGAACAACACCCAACCAAGGTTCAAGGTTGGCATCGCGCTTTGAAAATGTGGAGTCGTTTGAACCGCGGCACACCTGAATGCCCTGGTCTGGTGTTTGCCTTACTGTCTGGCGGCAGTTGCCAAGGCCTGGTGTTTAGAACGCCCGCAATGCAAGTCAGGCAGACCATCGAGCAACTCTGGTTGCGCGAAATGCCCAACAGTGTTTACACAACACGCTGGCTACAGTGCCCCACACCTCAAGGCCCGGTCAATGCACTGGCTTTCACTTTGCCTCGCAGCAGCCCCAGTTACACAGGCAACTTATCCCCTGCGCAATATCAACATATCTTTCAAAATGCCACCGGCCGCTACGGCACTACCTTAGACTATGCGAAAGAAACCTTTCACAGCTTGAAACAACAAGGCATTCACGACAAGGCACTCGAGGCTTTGCTGCAGCATGCCAAGGACTGAAAATGAACATCGCCGATTTACGCAAAAGTTATGAAAAAGCCGAGCTGAGTGAAGACGCTTCAGCCTCTGATCCGCTCAAACAATTTGAACGCTGGTTGAACGAAGCCATTCAATCAGAAGTGCCCGAGCCCAATGCCATGACCGTTGCCACCGTGGCCAGCAACTTGCGTCCCAGCACACGGGTGGTGCTGATCAAAGGCTACGACGAGCGCGGCATTGTTTGGTACACCAACTACGACAGCCGCAAAGGCCAAGAGTTGGCAGGCAATCCGTTTGCAGCTTTGCAATTTCACTGGGTTGAACTCGAACGTGTGGTGCGCATAGAGGGCCGCATGGAAAAAATCAGCGACGCAGAAAGTGATGCTTACTTTCACAGTCGCCCCCTCGATTCGCGCATTGGCGCATGGGCATCTCCGCAAAGCCAAGTCATTGATGGCAGAACCGTGTTGGTGACCAACGCTGCCAAGTACGCCGCCCAATTCATGTTAAATCCCCCACGCCCACCGCACTGGGGCGGGTACCGTTTGGTTCCAGATGAATGGCAGTTTTGGCAGGGCCGCAGAAGTCGCCTTCATGATCGATTGCGCTATCGTATCAACGAAGGCGATTGGCTTCGCGAACGCCTGGCGCCTTAAAAGGATGCCACCACACCCAACTTCAAACTTCGCCCAGGCAATGGCGCCTTGCCAGGCGCTGTAGAGGTCAAGATAGAGGTGGCGCTGTAGGCCCATTGGTTACTGAGATTGTTGATCCTTGCAAACCAGTTCAGTGCAGCACCAGTGACTTTTTGCTTGTACCCCACATGCGCATGCCAAAGCGTGAATGTTGGCGTCACAAGGTTGCCCTCTGGCACACGATTTTGGGCAGCATGCCAATCAAAACCTACATGCGAACTCCAAGGCCCCGCTGCATGGACCAAGCTTGCACCAAGTCGCAAGGGTGCGATTCGAGGCAAGGCTTCGTCAGTGTCAAGGTTTTGGGCTCGCACCGCATCAGCTCGCCAAGTCAAATCCAAAGTACCTGCAGATTGCATCAAGCGCCACTGACCAGCAGCTTCAAAACCTGAAAACTTTGCGCGCACACCTTGGTAAACCTGCACAGGCAAATCTTCCTCTACTTCGGTGGTTCCAAGAAGCCCAATGTAGTTTGCAAAACGACTTTGGAAGGCAGTCAACTTGAATTGATGCGCCCCTTGTTGCCACTGCGCCGACACATCCATGCTGTTGGCTTTTTCCAAGCCAAGCCCAGATTGACCTCGCTCCCAAGCTGCCGTGGCAATGTGCGGACCATTGGCAAACAGCTCATAGTCTTTGGGCGCTCTTTCAGTGCGAGAAACATTGGCACTTAAGCGCCATTGAGGCAGCCACTGCCATGCTGAAGACAGGGCATAACTTTGAGGCGAAAATTTGCGAGTCCCTAATTCAAAACGTTCAACACTGGGGTCTGGATTGCCTAAGGACTGAACTGAAACTTGCTCTCGGCGAACACCCACATTGAAACTGGCTTTGCCCACTGAAAATTCTTCGATGGCAAACAAGGCTTGTGTTCGCGTGTTGCTGAAGGGTGCAAAAGCCTCTGCACCGTCTGCCGAAAATTGTCCTTGCTCAGTCTGCAAACCCCAAACGCCCTCCCAAGTGCCAACACCAGATGTCCATGGCTTGTGTTTGAGCTGAATGCGACTGTCATGGCCTTTGTTGGCAAACACTGTACCAACTTGACTGCCTTCAAATTCGGTGTGCTGGTATCGAGTTTGACTGGTTTGCCATTCAACACTTTGAAACCAAGCACTTTTTGGACGCCACTCACCCTCTATGGCTGCACGCTCTGATTTCATGCCAATGGTGACTTCGTCTTCAGCCACGGTACCGTAATTGCTTTTGTAGGTTTGGACAGAAAGACCCATAAAGCCCTGATCGAAAAACAAACTGGCACCTACGGCGCCGCCATTGGCTTCGTTGGCAGAGTTGCAAATGCGCTTGGCAAGCTCTGGTGAGCCTGGCTTGGTACAAGGCAAAGCTTGCGGCACTTTGACATCTTTTGATTGACGGTCAAAGGCATCGGCGTGCAATACCCATGCGCCAAAACCCGTTTCGAGCAAGGCACCTTTTGACACTTCCTGATTGCCTGTAGCACCTTGCAATTGAACTTTGCCCAACACCCCTTGCATTGGTTTTCGTGGAATGCGGTTATCAATGACGTTGACCACGCCGCCGATGGCACTGCCGCCATATTGCAATGCGGCAGGCCCTCTCAAAACTTCAATGCGCTCGGTCGACAAAACATCAAGGGGCACCGCATGGTCATAACTGAGTGAGGAAACATCCATGCTTGCGCCGCTGTTGCTTAACACCCGAATGCGGTCGCCATCAAGCCCTCGCACAATGGGACGACTGGCATTGGGCCCAAAGTAGGTGCTGCTCACACCTGGCAAATTGTTAAGCGTTTCGCCCAAGGTGCTCTGCCCTTGTTGGCTTAAGTCCATGCCCGACAAACTACTGACATTGTTGGCGTTTTGTAATTTAGAAAGAGGGTTGCCCGTGATGATGACCTCAGACACAGCTTGGGCTAGAGCGTTAGGCAAAAAACCAAGTTGGGACAATGCGGTAAAAGCAAGAACAGGCAGGGTTTTGTGAAATGAGAACGGCAAACGTGCCACTTCATTCAATGAAGAAACTTGAAACATGAAAATCCTTTGACATA
>CALCBL010000422.1 GCA_937897495.1 uncultured Burkholderiales bacterium | reverse complement strand
TTTAGGACAAGAAGGGCTTGAAAAATACATCAAGACCATTGGGCTGTACCGAAATAAGGCCAGCAATTTGCTGAAAACCTGTCAAATTTTGATCGACCAATACCAAGGTGTGGTGCCCCGCTCAAGGGAAGCACTTGAGTCATTGCCGGGGGTCGGCCGGAAAACGGCCAATGTGGTCTTGAATGTGGCCTTTGGCGAACCCACCATGGCCGTCGACACGCACATCTTTAGATTAGGCAACCGCACGGGCCTTGGTCCTGGCAAAAATCCGCTTGAAGTAGAGTTGAAACTTTTAAAGAGAATTCCAGAAAAGTACTTGGTCGATGCGCACCACTGGCTCATTTTGCATGGCCGCTATGTGTGCCAAGCCCGCAAACCTTTGTGCCATCAATGCGCTGTTTCGGCTTACTGCGATTTCAAACCTAAAACGACTGATTAAAAAATTACTTCGGCAAAGCCACCCAGCGCGTCACGCCTTCGTCTTGCCATTCACGCCACTGCAATCGATTTTGAAAAACAGCTGACAAGGCTTGGTGCGTCTCCTTGTCATTGGGTAAACCTGAGTGCACCCATCGGCCTTCTGACATCACCCAAACCCGATCGGCCTGCAATGCCAAATTGAGTTCGTGCAACACACTCACCACTGCAGCGCCAGTTTCGGTCAGGCAACGCACCCACTCTAACCAATCGGCCTGATGCGGCACATCGACACCGGCCAAGGGCTCGTCCATGAGGTAGACCTGGGCTTGCACGGCCAATGCGCGAGCCAACAAAACACGTTGGCGCTCGCCACCAGAAAGTTGCCCCAAACTGCGAGTGCGCCAGTCCCAGGCCTGCACTGTTTTCAAGGCCACTTCCACCACCGCATGGTCTTTGGCACTGGGCGTTGAAAGCCAAGACTGATGAGGCAAGCGGCCCAGCATGGCCACGTCGTAAACCGTCAGGTCGTCTTGACCCGCTTCAGCTTGGCCCATCCAGGCCAGTGTTTGCGCGCGCTCGCGGCGGTTCCATGCAGCCCAAGGTTTGCCTAACAAACTCACTTGACCTTCGGCAGGCGCTAATCCTGCCAAGGCTTTGAGCAAGCTAGATTTACCTGCGCCATTGGGCCCCACCAAAGACACCCATTCACCCGCATGCAAAGTAAGAGACACATCGTCGACAACTGTGAATTCGTCGTGCATGACGGTGATGTTGTGGGCTGTCAATGCCACTGTCTGCAGAGCGTTCATGTGCTGCTTCCTCTGCTACCAACGGGTTTTGAAATCATGCCGCGCATCAAATACAACATGTAACCGCCACCCAAAATGGCGGTCAAAACGCCCACGGGCAATTCAAGGGGCGCCATTAAACCTCTGGCCAGCAAATCGGCACCGCCCAACAGCACAGCGCCCATCAGGCAAGACAAGCTGAGTGTTTTGCCATGCACACCCTTCACGCGGGCTCTGACCAGATGCGGCGCTGCCAAGCCCACAAAAGCAATGAGGCCTGTTTGTGCCACGGCCGCTGCTGTGCACAAGGCCAACACGCCCAACAACACCCAGCGCAAAGACTTAACGGGCAAACCCAAACTGAGTGCGGTGAATTCGCCCAAAGCCAAACCATCTAACAAAGGACTGGCCGCCACCGAAACGACCCAAGAAACAAGCAGCACACCCAACATGAGTGCGCAAGCAGGCCAACTGACGTAGGCCGTAGAGCCCAACATGAACGACTGCACCGAGCCTTGAATTTGCGGAAACATGACCAGCAGCAAAGAGGCAATGGCACCAAAGACCACCCCCACCACCACACCCGCCAATAACAAACGCAGCGTATGTTGAACACCCCACGACAAAACCAAAGTCAAAGCCACTGCCAACCATGCGCCCATGAAGGCCATGCCCGTGATGCCCATGCGAACGAACCAAGGCGAAACATCAAGTTGACTGAGCATGACCATGCCAATGGCAACGCCCAAACTGGCGCCCGAAGCGCTGCCCAACAAATACGGGTCGGCCAAGGGATTTCTAAAAAGGCCTTGCGCCAAAGCGCCCGCCAAACCCAACAAGGCGCCCGCCAAACACGCGCCCAATGTGCGCGGCAATCGAATGTCAACAATCAAGCTGGCGTCGGCTTGAACTTGACCCCACGCCCAACCTTCGCTGCCCACCAGTGCGCCTGCCGTAAGGAGCAACAAAAGTAAAAATCCCAGCTGCAAAGCCAGCTGTGAAGCCGATGAAACTTTGCGGACGTTCATTCTGGGTAGATCCGTTTCAAACAAGCCACCATCAATT